>JAFTRT010000077.1 GCA_017462145.1 Clostridia bacterium | reverse complement strand
GACGACCCGCAATCCCTCCATCGTCTTCGGCTCGGAAAAGACCGCCTCCATCCGCAAATCCTCCCCGGCATCCACAGAGATCCTCGCACGCAGAGAAATGCCCTCCCTCTGCCACGTTACGTCTGCCGTAAAATCTCGTCCGCACAGATCGGGGACAGATCCCTGTCCCATACCGCAACCGCACAGCACCGCCCCAAGCAACCACAGTAGCAACATCAGTCGGCAAAGTCCGACCAAGCCCTTTTTCCGTTTCCATTTCATTGTTCCCCTCTCCCCTCTCTCTCATTCGCTTGTTTGGGAAAACACCCAATCATGCTTTCTTATGTGTATGCGCCCCCAACAAAAAGATTTCACACCCGTTTGGTTCCCCGTTGGCGTTTTCCTCTTGCCATCGGACATTTCTTGTGGTATAATACCCAAAAACAAGGTCGTATCAGACAAAAAAATCAGGAGAGAGCATGGAATATTTCTACGAAAACAAAAAGGACAATTTCTACTGTCGAGATTCCCGCTACACGAAAGGCGGCCTCCGGTGCGATGCTCATTTGCACTATCATATCGAACTGGCGCTGGTTCACGAGGGGCACGAGCAAATGACCGTTGACAGCACGGTCTATTCGGTGGAGGACGGGGATCTTTTGGTGGTATTTCCCTATCAGATCCACCGCTTTGATACGGTTCGCCGATCGAATTATACCCTGATCATCGTCAACCCCGATCTGTTGTCCGACCTGTCCCCGTATTTTTCCGGCTTCCGTCCCGTCAGCAATTTGCTCAAGGGCGGTGCCATGGATGCCGAGCTCCGCTCCTTGGCCGATCGGATCGTATCCCTTTGGAACGGCGAGGATTCCCCCTACCGAACAGTGATCCTCAATGGGTATCTGCTCTGCTTTTTCGGCCGCTTGCTGGAAAAGCTGGAGCTGGCCAGTATCCAAACACGGGACAGTGATGCGTTGGGCAGCATTCTCAACTATTGCATTCTTCATTCCACAGAGCCTCTCTCCCTGTCGGTTTTGGAACGAGAGCTTCACATCAGCCGTTGTTATATCTCCCATATCATCAGCGAAAAGCTGGGGCTTGGCTTCAACGAATACATCAATTCTCTCCGCATCTCCAACGCCTGCAAGCTGTTGCGGGAAAGCGAGCTTCCCATGACCGAAATCAGCGAGCAGGCAGGCTTTAACACCATGCGCACCTTCAACCGTGCTTTTTCCAAGCAGATGGGCATGACCCCCAGTCAATATCGCACCAAAA
Source organism: Clostridia bacterium (assembly GCA_017462145.1). The sequence goes on along the minus strand of JAFTRT010000077.1, from coordinate 4,890 downwards.
AGCACCTCAGTTATTCCCCTTTTCAGGAGGAATGATCCCTTTCTTCGACAGGGTGTGCACGGCTATTGACAAAATCATCCGAATATGGTAAAATAGAATCGGGTATGCTATGAAAAAGAATAAGCAAAACCGGCCTCTCCCCGTCTTTTGGCGGCAGACCCGAAAAAAACAAATGAAGAGGATAAAATTACTCTTATGAAAATTCGTCTCGCCGATTACGTTGCAGACTTTTTGGTCTCGCACGGTATTACCGATTGCTTCACCGTCACCGGCGGCGGAGCCATGCATCTCAACGATGCACTGGGCCACAAGGAAGGCCTCCACTGCCTTTATAATCACCACGAGCAAGCCTGTGCCATTGCCGCAGAGGCCTATGCCCGTATCCACAACCGCATTGCTGCCGTCTGTGTCACCACAGGCCCCGGCGGTACCAACGCCATTACGGGTGTTGTGGGCGGCTGGCTGGACTCCATTCCCATGCTCATCATCTCCGGGCATGTTCGCTTCGATACCTCGGCCAGAGGAATGGGATTGAAGGTTCGTGCAGGGGGTGACCAGGAGTTTGATATCACTCGCTCCATCGACTGCATGACCAAATATTCGGAAATGATTGAGGATCCCCGTCGCATTCGCTATACGCTGGAAAAATCCTTTTATTTGGCCACCCATGGACGGCCCGGCCCCTGTTGGGTTGACATTCCCGTCAACTTCCAGGGCTGTACCATCGAAACCGACGAGCTGGTGGGCTACAACCCCGCCGAGGATGCCGAGACATTGGCACCCAAGGTGACCGAGAACACCGTCGCTGCTGTTTTGGAAAAGATCAAGGCCGCCAAGCGTCCCGTCCTGTATGCCGGCAACGGCATTCGTCTGGCAGGTGCCTTTGAGGTATTCAAACGCATCGTGCCCGCTTTGAATATTCCCGTGGTCACCGGATGGGATAACATCGACATGATGGCCGACACCGATCCCCTTTACGTGGGCCGCGGCGGCATTATGGGCGACCGTGCAGGCAATTTTGCCGTACAGAATGCAGATCTGGTGTTGGCAGTGGGCAACCGCCTTTCCATCCGTCAGGTGGGGTACAACTGGCAGACCTGGGCCAGAGAAGCCTTTGTGATCATGGTGGACGTGGACGGCGAGGAGCTGAAAAAGCCCACCCTCCACGTGGAAATGCCCATTCAGGCAGACGCCTTGGATTTTCTCACCGCCTTGGAGGCGGCACTGGGTCAGTCTCCTCTTTTTCCCGAAAACGGCTGGCAGGAGGATTGCCGCACCTGGAAGCAAAACTATCCCGTGGTGCTTCCCCGTCATCTGAGTGCCGAGGGACTCACCAACCCCTACGCTTTTATCAAGGCACTGTCCTCCCGACTGCCCGAGGGCTATACCACTGTGGTGGGCAACGGAACGGCCTGCGTGGTGGGAAGCCACGGCTACGTCATCAAGGACGGCCAACGCTTTATCATCAACTCTGCCATTGCCTCTATGGGCTATGATCTGCCTGCCGCCATCGGCGTTTGCGTAGCCTTGGGCAAGCAGGAGATCGTTTGCATATCGGGCGACGGAAGTATCCAAATGAATCTGCAGGAATTGCAGACCATTCTCACCAACCGCCTGCCCATTAAGATCTTCGTGGTCAACAATGACGGATATCATTCGATCCGTCAGACTCAGACCAACATTTTCGGTGAACACACCAAGGTGGGAATCGGCCCCGAGAGCGGCGACCTGTCCTTCCCGTCTCTGGAGAAGCTGGCTTGGGCTTACGGCTATCCCTACGTTGCCTGCCGAACCAACCGGGAGTTGGAGGCGATGTTGGATACCACTTTCTCCACCGAGGGACCCGTTTTGGCTGAGGTCTTTGTGGATCCCACCCAGTTCTTCGAGCCAAAATCCGCCACCAAGCGTCTTGCCGACGGCTCGCTCTTCAGCCCTCCGCTGGAGGATCTTGCTCCCTTCTTCGACCGGGATGAGCTGAAATCGATCATGAAGATCCCCATGATCGAGGAATAAGCACGCCATCTTAAGATTGTGCAATTTTTCACCCCTTTTGGATAAGATATGCCCTTGTTTTTCCCGAAAGATTGTGCTATGATGTCAGTATCATTTTCATTTACGAGGTATCATGATGAAACAAGCTCTCCTTTCTTCCATTCAAAGCCACAAGCTGGTGCCCGTGGTGGTACTCAAGCAGCTGGAGGATACCGAGCCCACCCTGCAAGCCCTCTGTGACGGCGGCTTGCCCGTGGCCGAGATTACCTTCCGCACAGCCTGCGCCGCCGATGCCATTCGCTTGGCTTGTGAAAAATTCCCCCAAATGCTCATCGGTGCCGGTACGGTCATCAACGCAGATCAGGCCAATCGTGCCATTGACTGCGGTGCGTCGTTTATCGTAGGTCCCGGCTTTTCTGCCGAGGTAGCCGAGGTCTGCAATCAAAGAGGCATCCTGTATCTGCCCGGCTGCGTGACCCCCACCGAGATCATCACCGCCATCTCCTACGGCGTAGAGGTGGTCAAATTCTTCCCCTGCACCAATTTTGGCGGTTTGTCCACCATCAAAGCGCTGTCTGCGGCCTTCCCCTCCGTCCGCTTTTTGCCTACGGGAGGGATTTCCGAGTCCAACGTATTGGACTATTTGGCCTTTGACAAGATCGTCGCCTGCGGCGGAAGCTGGATGATGAAGGGAACGCCCGATGAAATCCGTGCGCTGACGGCCAAGGCTGTGGCCACGGTGTCCGGCACAAAATAAATTCAGAAAAGAAAGAAGATTGAACATGAAAACAGTATGCTTTGGTGAGCTGATGCTCCGTCTGGCCCCCGAGGGCTATCATCGCTTTTTGCAGGCCGATTCCTATACCGCACTCTTTGGCGGCGGCGAGGCAAACGTGGCCGTCTCCTTGGCCAATTTTGGTCTGGAGGCCTCCTTTGTCTCCAAGCTTCCCGCTCACGAGATCGGTCAAGCGGCCGTCAATTCCCTGCGCCGCTTTGGCGTAGACACCTCGGACATCGTCAGAGGTGGCCCTAGAGTAGGCATCTATTATCTGGAAAAGGGTGCTTCCCAGCGTCCCTCCAAGGTGATTTATGACCGTGCAGGCTCCTCCATTGCCACCGCTTCCCGTGAAGACTTCAACTGGAGAGAGATCCTTGCCGATGCCGATTGGTTCCATTTTACCGGCATCACCCCCGCACTGGGAGACAACGTGGCAGAGATCACGTTGGATGCCGTCAAGACCGCCAAGGAAATGGGCGTGGTCGTTTCCTGTGACTTGAACTACCGCAAAAATCTGTGGTCCAAAGAAAAAGCAGGACGGGTCATGGCCGAGCTGATGCCCTACGTTAATTTCTGCATCGCCAACGAGGAGGATGCGGGAGACGTGTTCGGTATTCATGCCGATGCCACCGATATCACGGGCGGTAAGCTGTCCCGTGAGGGCTACATCAACGTGGCAAAACAGCTTTCCGACCGTTTCGGATTTGCAGGGGTTGCCATTACGCTTCGCGAAAGTATTTCCGCCTCCGACAACAACTGGGCAGCGATGCTCTACCGTGAGGGTGAGGCGATCTTCTCCAAAAAATATCCCGTCCACATCGTGGACCGTGTAGGCGGCGGCGACAGCTTTGGCGCAGGCCTGATCTACGGTATCAAAACGGGCATGGAGGATCAGGAGGCTTTGGAGTTTGCCGTAGCGGCAAGCTGCTTGAATCACTCCATTGAGGGTGACTACAACATGGTCAGTGCCGATGAGGTTCAAAAGCTGGCAGGCGGCGACGGAAGCGGCCGTGTCCAGCGGTAAGTAGTCCATAGCGGTTTCACCGATCAGGGGCTTTTCCGAGAGAGGAAAAGCCCTTTTTTTTTGCGGAGAATACATTGACTTTTTGGGAGGTGTGTGGTACAATAGGCGTGTTTGAACGGAGAAAGGAGGGGTAAAATGAACAAGAAAGCTTTAGGCGGTTCCGTTTGCCTGCTTCTGGCCGCCATTGTTTGGGGCTTTGGCTTTGTGGCCCAGGATATGGGTGCGGAATACGTAGATTCCTTTACCTTTTTGGCAGCACGTTCGCTGATAGCCGCCGCAGCCTTGGGTCTGCTTTGGCTGTTCCGAGACCTCTTTTCCATCCGGCGAAAAACGGAGTTCAAAATCAGTGCCAAGGAAAAACGCTATCTTGCGATCGGCGGCCCTCTCTGCGGCATGATCCTCTGCCTTGCCACCTGCTTTCAACAGCTCGGCATTGCCGGCAACGTCACCTCCCCCGGCAAGGATGCTTTTATTACCGCTCTTTACATTGTTTTGGTTCCCATTTTCAGTTTGTTCTTCGGCAAGCGGGTTGCCCCTCACATGTACCTCTGCGTCGGCGTTGCTCTGGTTGGGCTTTGGTTGCTCTGCATGAACGGCTCTCAGCTGACCACAGGGGACATCCAGATGATCGCCTGTTCTCTGATCTTTTCGTTTCATATCATTGCCGTTGGCTTTTTCAGCCCCCATGTAGACGGCATTCGCCTGTCCTGTCTCCAATTTTTAACGGTGGGCGTGGTTTGCACGATCCTTGCTTTCCTGTTTGAGCGGCCCACCTGGAGCGGCCTTTCGGCCGCAGGCCCTGCCATCCTCTATTCGGGTCTGATCTCTGCCGGTGTGGGATATACCCTTCAAATCATCGGTCAGCGTCACACCCCCGAAACCGTGGCTTCCCTGCTCATGAGCTTGGAATCGGTCTTTGCCGTAATGGCCAGTGCCATTCTCCTGCCCGAGCTGACTCCCTTTACGTTGCGGGAGGGAATCGGCATGGCTGTCATCTTGGCCGCCATCGTCGTGTCCCAACTGCCCATCCCTTACAAAAAACCGTCCAAGGACGATCCGAAACGCTCCTGAACCAATCCCAAAAGACGAGAAGCGG
>JAFTRT010000076.1 GCA_017462145.1 Clostridia bacterium | reverse complement strand
CTCCCCGGCATATAGTAAAATAAGAACCGAAAAAGGAGAGAAGCATGGGAGCCATTGGCGGATACTACGATGGATCGGGAAAAAAGAGAGAGCTGCTTGGTTTGAGGGCCATGGGAAGAGCCATGGCAGTGAGGGGCGGTGCACGGCAGCAGGCATACATTGCCGCAAACGGAGGGGTTTTTTGCGGTTGCGGTGAGGAGCGGTTGGCCGAGGTGCAAATGCCTTATACCGATCCGTCGGGGCAGTTGGTGGCGGTTTGGGACGGCTCGGTGCGAGACGGCTTTGAGGCTATGGAGGAGATTGCTTTCGGATACAACCGTCATCAAGCAGTCTGTCCTTTTTTATCGGGAGGCTTTGCGGTGGCGCTCTATGACAGGGAACGGGAGCAGCTTTGGCTGGCACGGGATCCCGAGGGAAGAAAGCCACTGTATTATCGATTGGAGGACGGAGGCTTTTTCTTTGCCTCGGAGCTGAGAGGGCTGTTTGCGTGGCCTTGCGGTCCCGTGACCGTCAATTTGGATGCGTTGGAACGGCATCTGATGGAATCTCCGCGCCCCAACAGCGTTTCCCGTCTGTACCCCTCTGTGGGGCAGGTCTTGCCGGGAGAGTGCATGACGGTATCCCAACAAGGGATTCGACGTTTTTATCTTGGCGGTTCGGCCTGTCGGGAGGTGCGGCCTTACAGAGAGGAGCGAGTATTTGCTCTTGCCGACGATCTTGCCGAACAGGGGTTGAGCCGAAGTCTGACCGACGGGCTGTATGCCTTTGAATATCCCCAGTTTGACCCTTGTATGCCCGGCTTGATTGCGTTGCTTCGGGAGCTTGCGGCCACGGGAGTGGGAAGCGTTTGTGTGGAGGACAGCAGCCTGCGGGAGGATCTCTCTTATGCCTATGAGCGGGCAGATCGGTTGGGGGCTCGCTTTGGCTTGACGGTTTTGCCCGTTCCTCCGTCGGTCTCCGTGAAAGAAGGAGGCCAACACCGGGGGGCGGAAGAGAGTTTAGAGGAAATGGTACGGGAAGAGGAGGCAATTTTGATTCCGCTTTTGGGAGAGGGATTGCTGACCTCGGCACGCAAAACCGCCCATTGGGAAACTCGGATCCGTCGGCTGGGAATGCTTTGGCAGACCGCCCTTTGGTATCGGAGCGGCGGCAAGCATTTTGTGTCAGCCGCCCGTCGTATTTGTTTATAAAAAACAGCCTTTGGCCGATCGGCCAAAGGCTGTTTGGTTTAAGAGGCACTTTCGATCAGAAACAGACCGCCCTTGCGAACGGTGATCAATGCACAGTTGCCCGTGATCTGATTTGAGGTGGAAAAACCAACCGTGTCTCTTTTTAGCGTTGCATTTTTTAAGGGGTACAGGCATCCTTCTGCGCTGACCCCCTTGACCTTATCCTCCGCAGGGATAAGAGAAAGGTAAGAAAAGCCGCTTTTGGCAATGAGGGTTCCCGTGTTTTCCAAATAGCGTACACGATTGAGGCCGTTGGTGATGACGGCGGGAACGTGACGGCGGAACAGATCGATCAAGATGGAAAGATTGGCCATGGTGTGATCCAACCGTCCGTCCAATCCTCCGATGATCACAATTTCATCCGCCCCTCTTGCTAAGGCCGTTTCCACGGCAAGCTGCGTGTCGGTAAAATCCTTTTCGGTCGGTACGCGGAGCGTTTCGATGTCCTCCGGCAGGGGATCGGTATAAGAATCAAAATCTCCCAACAGAAGATCCACCCCTTCTCCCAGTGTTTTGGCATTGCGATAGCCGGCATCGGCTGCAATGCGCAAGTCCCCCGAACGGGGATGCTCGGTGATTCGCTTGGGGTCAACGCCGCCACCGGTGTAAATGAAAGCTTTCATGTTCTCTCCTTACCATTTTTTCTTTTGCTTCAGCGTGGCGTCCAGCTCACAGAAGCTCTCGTGGCGGGAGCGTGCGATCCTGCCGTCCTTGACGGCTTCTACAATGGCACAGCCCTCCTCCTTGGTATGAGAGCACTTGGTGTAACGGCACTGTCCGATGTAAGGAAGAAATTCCCTCATGGTCGTGGGAAGATCCTCTCGCTCAAAAAAATCAAATCGCTCAAAATCCAGCATGGAAAAGCCGGGGGTGTCTGCAATATACCCGCAGTTTCCGCTGTCAGACAAGGGAAAGAGCTCCACCTTTCTTGTAGTGTGCCGACCTCGTTGAATTTTGCGGCTGATTTCGGAGGTGGTGAGCTGAAGGGTGGGGAAAAGGCGGTTGAGCAGGGTGGATTTTCCGATTCCCGATGCCCCCGCAAAGGCCGCAATGCGGCCGGGGAGTGTTTGCTCGATAAAGTCCGAAAGCGGTTGGATTCCAAGATCGTCACACGCACTGACGCAAAAGGCGTGGAAGCCTGCGTTGCGGTAAAGCTCAGTCAGCTCGGCGGCATACTCGGGGGCAAGCTCGCATTTTGTCACCACCACCACAGGCTCAATGTCGTTGAATTCCGCAATGGAGATGAGCTTGTCCACTGTGGTCAGAATGGGGGCGGGAGCCGCCGCCGCCATGGTGATGAAGAGAAGATCCAAATTGGCCAAGGGGGGACGGATGAGGGCAGAGCGTCTGGGCAGAAGCTCGTGAATGACGAACGCCTCCTGTCCCTCCTCGGCAGGTTGAAGCACCACGTTGTCTCCCGGCAGAGGGGTGCATTTTTCATGCCGAAAGACTCCTCTGGCACGGCAGACCACTTGCTCCCCTTGATTGGGGGCGGAGGGATCGGTGATGCGAACGGTGTAAAGACCGCCTACACCCTGTAAGATTTTTCCCTGTGTGCTTTCCATAAAGGCTCCTTTTCAGATCAAAAGAAAGGTCAAAGGACCGTCACAGACTGACGGTCAGATCCACCGAGGTAACGGCGGAGGTAACAGCGCTGCCTGATTGGGGTGTCTGTGCGATGACAGTTCCCGACGGGGCGGCATGGAGAACGTAATGGATGCTTCCCACGGTCAGTCCCACCTCTCGAAGCCGCAGGCTTGCCTGCTCTGCGGTCAAGCCCGTCAGATCGGGAATGGTTTTGAGCGCAACGGCGTTGCCCAAACTGACGGTGAAGGAAAGCTCGCTTCCCTCCGGTAGGGTACTGCCTGCCTCGGCCGATTGGGAAATGACACTCCCAACGGGAGCATCCGATCGGAGATAGGACACTGCTCCCACTCGCAAGCCTGCATCCTCCGTCAGCCGTGAGGCGGCGGTTTCTGAAAGGGACCGAAGCTCGGGAACGGTCACGGTTCGGATCTTCGGGCCTTTGCTGACAAACAGTGTGACCTCGCTCCCCGATGCCAAATGCTCCCCCGGGGGGGGATAGATGCGCAGAACGGTGCGGCTTGCTTCCGTTTCGGAATATTCTTCCGTCACGGTTACCTTCATGCCGGCTTGTCGCAACACAAGAGCCGCATCTCGTTGAGAAACGCCTGCCAAATCGGGCAACGTGTAGAGAGGGCTTTCCTCCGCTACCGTCAGGGTAACGGTGACGGCATCCTCCTTGCCGTAGATTCGGCGGACAACTCCCGGGGAAGGGGTCTGGGAAATGACCGTACCGGGAGGGTAGGCATCGTTTTTGCGGTACAACAGCTCATACACGATTCCATTTTTGGGAACAGACAAAACCGATTCTGCACTTTGAGACAAACAATTGGGAACGGTGACCGTGCTTCCCGTTCGCAGATACGGGCCAAAGAGCCATAGGGCGAAGACCGTACCGGTGACCAAGGTCACTGCCAATGCGGCACACAACGTACCCCACAGCATGGTAATGGTCTCCCGTTTGCCTGCCATACGGCAGACGGCAGCTTTGGACAGTGCGGTGATATGAGACCCTGCCTTGGTGAGAGAACGGCGGAAACGGATCAGCGCACCGACCTTGCGAGGGGGCGGCAACAAAGGCGGTTCCTCCCAAATCAGAGGCGTGGGCTTGATCCATCCCAAGGTTCTTCTGCCCTTCAGACGGCAAGGACGTCCCTTGCGAACCGATTGCTTTTGGGGAATCGACAGTCGAAAACGGTATTTCATAAGCTCCTCCGAAACGAATATGTAGGGAAGAGCAGAAACGGACAAGATTATGTGCTTTGCTTGGCTTCCTCCGAGCGGCGAAGCTGTCCGCAGGAGGCATTGATATCCGCACCCAAGCGGCGGCGGACGGTGGCACGAATGCCTTTTCGTTCCAGAGCGGCGGCAAAGGCGGCCACAGCGTTTTTGTCGGTGCTTTCAAAGCCCGTTTCCTCCACGGGATTAACGGGAATCAGGTTGACGTGGATGGGGAAGCTTTCTCCCCGCTCCTTGGGACGGAGCGAACGGTTGAGCAGGGCGGCCAACTCCTCGGCATTTTTGAGCGAGTCGTTTTTTCCTCGAATGAGGGTGTATTCAAAGGAGATCCGCCGTCCTGTGGTCGCATAGTACCGCCGACAGGCATCCAAAAGAGCGGCAATATTCCACTTGCGATTGACCGGCATGATGGCACTTCTCGTTTCATCATTCGAGGCATGAAGCGAAATGGAGAGGGTAATGGGAAGATCCTCCTTGGCCAGACGGTCAATGCCGTCTACCAGACCGCAGGTGGAAAGCGAAATATGGCGATAGCCGATCTCAATTCCTCCCTTGGCTCCCACCAGACGCAAAAAGCGAAGCACGTTGTCATAGTTGTCCAAGGGCTCACCAATGCCCATCATAACAATATTGGAGATCCGCTCTCCCGTGTCCCGTGCGGCAACCAAGACCTGTCCCAACAGCTCGGCCGGGGTCAAATCCCGTACCTTGCCGCCGATGGTGGAGGCACAAAAAGCACAGCCCATGCGACAGCCGACCTGAGAGGAGATACAAATGGTATTGCCGTGCTGATAGCGCATCACCACGCTTTCCACACAAGCGCCGTCGGACAGAGCAAACAAGTATTTCACCGTTCCGTCCAGAGCGGATACCAGCTTTCGTTGAATGTGCGGCAGAAAAAAGACGGCGTTCTGTGCAAGCTTTTCACGGGTAGCCTTGCCGATGTTGGTCATTTCATCGGGAGAGAGACCCTTATGCATTTGGGTGAAGAGCTGATTGGCTCGATATTTGGGCTCGCCGAGAGAGACCAAAAAGACGGCCAGCTCTTCCTCGGTCATAGACAGAAGCTCGGGCTTGATTTGCTGATTCATGTTGAACACTTCCTTGTGAGTTTTGCGATGAAAAAGCCGTCGGTGCCATCCCGACAGGGGAGCAAGGTTTTCATACCGGATGGGAAATCCATCCCTCCTGCCGTGAAAGGGGTGAGGGAAAAATCGGGGTGATCGGCCAAAAAGCGGTCTACGTTTTCCTCGTTTTCTTCCGGGAACACCGTGCAGGTGGAATAAACCAAAACGCCGCCTTCCTTCACGTAACGGGATGCATTTTGGAGAATAGCGAACTGAATGTCGGGCAGAGCCTCGGATTCTTGGGGATCCTTGTAACGCAGTTCCGGTTTTTTTGCCAACACGCCAAAGCCGGAGCAAGGAACGTCGCACAGCACCCGGTCGGCGGCCTCGGACAATTCCGGCAAAAAGCAACGGCCATCCCGTGCCTCGCACCGAATACAGGTAATGCCAAGGCGTTCTGCTCCAGAGCGGATCAACGGAAGCTTTTTTTCATGAAGATCAAAGGAAAGGAGGGTTCCCTCGTTTTCCATTTTCATGGCAAGTCCAAAGCTTTTGGAGCCGGGGCAGGCACAAATATCCGCCACGGTTTGTCCCGGTTGGGGATCCAATGCCTCTACGCAGAGCTGAGAAGCCTCGTCTTGTACAAAAAACAACCCCTCTTCAAAGCCGTAAAGCTCCCGTACCGATCCCTTGATGCGAAGCCCGTGAGGGGAAAAGGGTGTGGGGACAGCCTCGGAGTCGGTTTCACCAAGCTGCCTCATCAGGCTTGCACGGTTTGTCTTGAGGGTGTTGACCCGAACGGTGGTTGGGGGCGGTGTGCCGATCCCAACCAAAAAATCCTCCGCCCCCTGTTCGCCCATGGCTTCGATGAGCTTTTGGCAAAGGGGGAGCCCCACCGAATGGGCCACCGAAAGATAGGCGGCAAGGCCGTCTTCCCGTTTGGGAAGCAACATTCCGTCGGAGCGTGTATAAGCACGGAGAACCGCATTGACAAACCCCGCACTTTTCTTGGGGCAAAGTGCCACCGTCTCATAGAGAACGGCGTGAGGGGGGATGCGATCCAAATACATCAGTTGGTACAGCCCCATCCGCAAAGCGGTGAGAACGGTACCGTCCAATTGAGAAAGAGGGCGGCTGGAAAGATGGGAAAGCTGATAATCCAACGTCAGCTTTCTCTCAATCACCCCGTAAAACAGGGTGGCGGCCAGAGCTCTGTCAGGGGCGGAGAGACCGCTTTCCGACAGGGCGTGATCCAAGGCCAAATTGGAAAATTGGCGGTTTTTTTCCGCCTTTTGCAAAAGCGAGCAAACAAGCTGTCTGGATGTCATACAAGCCCTCATTTATCGGCGGCGATTGTTTGCCAACAACAGCAGACGAAGCAGGGTCAGCACCGAGGTCAGCAGAGCGGCCACATAGGTCATAGCGGCGGCACCCAGTACCTTTTTGGCGCCTCCCATTTCTTGATCGGACAGGATTCGGAACTCTCCCAAGGTCCGAAGGGCACGGTTGGAGGCGTTAAATTCCACGGGAAGCGTTACCAGCTGAAAGAATGCGATTACTGCATACAGCAGAACGCCAAACAGCATCAGGCTGTCACTGGCCACCCAAAGTCCCAGCATAAATAGGGGGATGGCGAGCCAAGAGCTGTAACGGGTCATGGGAACGATTGCCGCCCGCAACCGAATGGGGCCGTAATTCTGTGCATATTGCAGAGCGTGTCCCGCCTCATGAGCGGCAATGCCCACCGATGAAACGGTGGCCATATCATAGACCGCTTCGGAAAGGCGGATCACCCCTGCCTTGGGGTCGAAATGGTCGGTCAACTCTCCCCGTATCCGTTCCACGCGAATATGGGAAAGACCGTTGCAATCCAAAATCTTTCGGGCAACGGCGGCTCCCGTCAGCCCACCGGAGCAGGGAACGGTGGCATATTGCTTATAGGTGGAGCTGACCCGCATCTGTGCCCAAATGGAAACGAACAGAGCAGGAATGACCAATAACAGGGTCCAGTCCCACAAAAACAATCCAAACATAAACGTACCTCGTTTGTTTTATTGAAACAGATCGCCCAAGGCGACCTTGCGACCCCGAACAAAATCAGCGGCCGCCATGCGTCCTTTTCCTTCGGGGAGTACCCGAAGCAATCGAATCGAGCCTCGTCGGCAGGCGACGGTGATACCGTCCTCCAAGGACAGTACCTCACCGGGACGCTCGTGCTCCTCGCTCTCGTCGGCGATCTGCGCCTCCAACAGCTTGAGCAGTTTGCCGTCGGCCGTATGGGTAAAGGCCAACGGAACAGGGGAAAGTCCCCGAATTTGATTGTGCACGTGCCGTGCATCGGTATCAAAGCAGACCAAGCAATCTTCCTTGGTGATTT
>JAFTRT010000075.1 GCA_017462145.1 Clostridia bacterium | reverse complement strand
TGATTCCGGATGATAACAGTGTAACAAAGATAGGGGCTTTTGCGTTTAAGAATTGCAGTGGCTTGGAGAGCATCGTGATACCGAGCATGGTGACGAGTATTCAAGGAAATTCTTTTTTGGGATGCGGTGGGTTGCAGAGCATCGTAGTTGACCGTCAAAATACCGTATATCATAGCGAAGACAATTGCTTGATCGAAACTGCCACCAAAACTTTGATTCGGGGATGCAGAAACAGTGTGATTCCACAAAATGCAAGTGTTACGAGTATAGGGGAAACTGCGTTTTCCGGAGATCATCAATTAATGGAGATGATCATTCCGAGCAATGTGGTCAGCATAGGAAATCTTGCCTTTTCGAATTGTATTCATTTGGAAACGATTGTAATTCCAAAAAGCGTAAAAAACTTGGGCTCTTATGTTTTTGATCGATGTGGTTTGACAAGTGTTGTGTTTGAAAATGTAAATGGTTGGAAGATTAGCGGAACAATGAACGGAACCGACATTGCCGCCACCGATCTTTCCAATCCCACCATTGCGGCAACCTATTTAACGGATGCATATTGTGCATATTCTTGGTCCCAAAGCTAATGCTTGTAAAAAGCCTCGCTACAGCTGTAGCGAGGCTTCCTTTTTTACACGCAAATCAAATTCAGATCCCAGGCAGGGATATAGGGGTATCTTCGGTAATAGAGCTGATAATCGGGGCGCAGGGCGTGGATCTGCAGGGGCAGGGCAAACAGATCTTCGCTTTTATGATAGGCGGACACCAAGAGACGGGGACGGTGGGCTTGAATGGTACCGGCCGAGCCGATGAGAGCCTCCCGTTCCGCACCCTCCACGTCGTATTTGATATAATCTACGGACTCGCCGTCCAACAGATCGTCTAACGAAGCGGCCGGAACCTCCACCGTTTTGCCTTTGGCATACAGACCCGAATTGCGGTTTCCCTCATCCCCAAAGGTCAGGGTTGCCGTTTCTGACCACGCCGCTGCTTGAACGGCTCGGATGGCAGGCATTGCGTTTTCTCGGCTTTGGCAAAATTCGTTGAGCTTACGGAAGCTCCGACGGTCGGGTTCCATGGCAAGCACGGCAGAGAGGTTGGGGGCGTATGCCATCAGCTCTCGCACGGTGTCCCCGTTGTAGGCACCCAGATCGGCGTAACGCCGAATGCTTCCGGCATCCAACAACCGATAAACCGATTCCTTATCCGATTCTGCCGCCAACAGGTGGGTGATATCTCCGCTCAGCTTATAGGCCAACGTACGGTCGTAGATGCGGAGCGATTCTTCGTCAGCCAACAACTGACGGGCCGTTATAATCTCGGCTTCGTTTTGTTTGAAAAATTCTTCACAAAACAAGGTTTCACCGCAAACGGGCACATCGGGGGCGTACAGCTCACACTCCGCTGCTACTTCTCGAATGGTGTCCAATACCGAGGGCAGGGAGGAGGCGAAGGACAAAAGCACCACCATCCCGTCGGTCCCGTATTTCTCCTTGGCTTGAGAGTAGGAGAGAACCGTCTTGCCGTGAAAGCTGTGTCCTCGCACAAAGCCGTCACTGGCAAAGAAATCCGCTACGGGAATATTGTATGCCTCACAAGCGGAAAGGATTTTGTCCGCACCGTTGCCCATACCGTACAGGACCACGGCTTTTTTGATTTGTTGTAGGGTATGCCACAGATCGTGGGCGGGGAGTTCTAACGTAAAATTCATTGTCTCTCCTTGACAGGTTTTCCGAAATATGGTATCATATTACCGAAGTCTGCTTCTATTCTAACATAAATCGGAGGAAAAATCAAGATGAGCTGTCTGTTTTGCCGTATCATTGAGGGGGAGATCCCTTCTGCCAAGGTTTGGGAGGACGAGGTTTGCTATGCGTTTCGTGATATCAATCCCCAAGCACCCGTTCATGTGCTGATCATTCCCAAAGCGCACGTGGCATCGGTCAATGAGATCACAGCGGAGAACAGTGGGGATATTGCCCATATTTTTGAGGTCATTCCCAAGATTGCCGCAGCCGAAGGGCTGACGGGCGGATATCGGGTCATCAGCAATTGCGGCTCCGATGCTTGCCAGTCGGTAGCCCATCTGCATTTTCACATTTTGGGTGGTCAGACGTTGACCGACCGCATGGGTTGATATGGGACCCGGAATGAGAGGGCCTGTGGGGGATCCCCACAAGGATCTTCGTGTCAAGCCTCCCCAAAATATCAAGGATCTGCCCCGCTTTTTGCGACAGCTTTTGGGGGGCTTTTTCGGCCGTTTGTTTTATACCTTTCGCATGGTATGGCAAACGGGCAGATGGATTTTGTTCTTGCTGTTAAGCATTGCCGTTCTCAACGGCGTTCTTCCTTTGGTGGGATCGCTTCTTTCCAAGGAAATCCTGAACGGTCTGCAAGCGGTGGTGGAGGGGACAAGCCCTGCTGTTTTTTGGGGATCCTCGGTGATGGTCATGATCCTATGCTTCTTTGCCTACCGTTTGGTCAATCAAGTGGTGACCCGTCTGAATCATGCGGTGACGCACATTGCGGGAGAAAAGGTGGTTCGCCACGTTCGGGTAACCATCATGGAAAAGGCCAAGGAGGTGGATCTTGCTTCCTTTGACCGCCCCGAATTTTACGAGAAGCTGGAAAATGCCAACCGTGAGGCAGGAAACCGTCCCATTCAGATCATCTCTTCTACCTTTGACATCGTGGCAAAGATCATCAGCCTTGTGGGATACGTGGTGATCCTGATCACCGCTCCCGGTATGTGGTGGATGGCTCCCGTGATGATGGTTTTGGCTGTTCCCACCGCAGTGGTGAATTTTGTGTATCGCCGTAAGCATTTTGCCTATATGCGCAATCGCTCCAAGGAGCGGCGGCAAATGAACTATTATTCCGGTCTTATGGTCAACAAGGATATGGTCAAGGAGGTTCGGATGTTCGACCTTGGCGACCGTTTTATAGAACGGTATAACCATGTGTTTGACGGCTACTACCGGGGGCTTCGCCGGCTGGTGGTTCGGGAAAATCTGTGGCATCTTGGGCTTTCGCTTCTGTCGGTTGGTGCCAATTTGCTGTTCTTCGTTCTGATTGCAAATCAGGTGTTCCAACGAGAGATCATGATCGGTGATTTTTCCCTGTATACAGGGGCTCTCACCTCCATTGCGGGAACGGTATCCTCTTTGATCACCGTGTCTGCTACGGTCTATGAGGGAACGCTGTTTGTGGATAATCTGATTTCCTTCCTCAAGGTCAAGCCAACCGTCAAGCCTGTGGCAACGCCCCCTGTTTCGGTTGCCTTCGGTCAACCCCATACCATTGAGTTTGAGCACGTCAGCTTTGCCTACCCCGGCTGTGACAACATGGTGTTGAAGGACTTGAATCTCACCCTCCGTCCCGGAGAAACGGCCGTTTTGGTTGGCCTCAACGGAGCGGGGAAGACCACCTTTTTGAAGCTGTTGACCCGTCTGTATGATCCCACCGAGGGTGTGATCCGATTGGACGGAAGAGACATTCGGGAATATGATGTTAAGGAGCTGTACCGTCTGTTTGGTATCATCTTTCAGGATTTCGGCAAATATGCCGAGAGTGTGACGGATAACGTAGCCTTCGGTGATGTGCACCGAACGGTTCATTCCCAGGAGATCAAGAGTGCGGCAAGGCAAGCCAATGCGGATGAATTTATTCAAAAGCTTCCCTTAGGCTATGATACCCCTCTGCAACGGATCTTTGAGACCGAAGGCGTAGAGCTGTCTGTGGGTCAGTGGCAAAAGCTTTCGGTGGCAAGAGCCTTTTACAGCGGAGCGGATATTCTCATTTTGGATGAGCCCACCGCTTCTTTGGATCCCTTGGCCGAGCAGGAGATCTTCTCCCAGTTTGACGAGCTTCGGCGGGATAAGACCACCATTTTCGTATCGCACCGTCTGTCCAGTGCGACCATGGCGACCAAAATTTTGGTTTTGGAGGATGGACGCTTGGTGGAGGAGGGAACGCATCGGGATCTGATGGCGGCAGAAGGCCGTTATCATAAGCTCTTTACGACCCAGGCAGATCGCTATCGGGAAAAGAAGGAGAAAGCGTAAACCGGCAGAACCGCTCTTTTTTTGAAAAAAACTTGACAAAAAGAGCAAAAGCCGTTATAATAGAATATCGTAATGTTTGTCGGATTTTGTCCGAAAGAAAGGTTTGGTTTCCCATGCAGGTGAAAGTTGTTAAATTCGGCGGAAGCTCTTTGGCGGATGCCGAGCATTTTAAGCAGGTAGCGAAGATCATTCGCTCTGATCCGTCCAGACGGTTTGTGGTAGCCTCTGCTCCCGGTAAGCGGTGTAGCGAGGATATCAAAGTGACCGACCTGTTTTATCAGTGCTACGATTTGGTGCGCCGTCACGAGGATATTGACGAGCTATATCAGCAGATCGTGGAGCGTTATAACGGTATTATTGCAGGGTTGGGTCTGGATTTTGATATCAGCGGAGAGCTGGAATACGTTAAGAGTGCGCTCCAGCACCGTTCTGGACAGGACTTTGCCGCCAGCCGCGGTGAGTATCTCAACTCCCTGATCTTAGCAAAGTATTTGAAATATGATTTTGTGGATGCGGAAAACGTCATCTTCTTCCGTGAAAACGGTACCTTCGACGGTGAGCGAACCAATGCCGCCATGCGTGAGGAGCTGATGCAGCACGAAAGAGCAGTCATTCCGGGCTTTTACGGCGTGATGCCCAACGGAACGATCAAGACCTTCTCCAGAGGCGGCTCCGACGTGACGGGGTCTATTGTTTCCCGTGCCGTAGAGGCCGATCTGTACGAGAACTGGACCGACGTTTCTGGCTTTATGATGGCTGACCCCAGAATTTTGGAGAATCCCGCCGCCATTAAAACCATCACCTACCGTAAACTGCGTGAGCTCTCTTACATGGGTGCCACCGTATTGCATGAGGATGCGATTTTCCCCGTGCGCTATGCCAAGATTCCCATCAACATCCGTAATACCAATGATCCCTCCGCTCCCGGTACCATGATCGTTGCCGAGACTACGGAAGACGATATTGATCGTGTGATCACGGGTCTTGCAGGAAAGAAGGGCTTCTCGGTCATCACCTTGGAAAAGGATATGATGAACAGTGAGGTCGGCTTTGGCCGTCGGGTGTTGGAGGTGTTGGAGGATCATGAGATCTCCTTTGAGCATCTGCCCTCCGGCATTGATAACATGAGTGTGGTTCTTGCCAGCTCGGCCTTGGAGGGCAGACGGGATAAAATGCTGTCCGCTCTCAATCGTTCGGTTCGTGCTGACAGCGTGACCATCGAGGATAGGATCGCTTTGATCGCCGTGGTAGGACGGGGTATGATCAAGGCAAAAGGAACGGCGGCCAGAGTCTTTGACGCCGTCTCGGCTGCGGACATCAACATTCGTATGATCGATCAGGGTTCCAGTGAGATCTCTATTATCATCGGTGTAGAGGAGCATGATTTTGACAAGGCTCTCAAGGCCATTTATTCGGAATTTGTAAAGGCTTAAGCCAAAACAGGCCGTTATCGTTGCGGATAACGGCCTGTTTTGCTTGAAAAAATAAAAAAGTCGAAAAAAATCTGTCAAAAAAAAGTATATTTTTATTTTTTTGCGTATATTATATTTGTCATAAAAGTGTGTTGCCGCAATGTTTTTGGCCATAGAGCGGAGGAAAGGAGGATTTTTCGTGGAAACGAGAACCATCAGAGATCTGTTTTTGGATCGGGAAAGGGAGAGTCTGTCGGTTTATGCCTGCCTCAGTTCCCAAATTCGCGGACGGGATGGGGCGTACGAGCCTTGCGAGATCCGCACAGAATTTCAGCGGGATCGAGACCGTATCCTCCACAGCCAGTCTTTCCGCCGTTTGATGAATAAGACCCAGGTTTTTTTGGCACCGGCGGGAGATCATTATCGAACTCGTATGACCCATACGCTGGAGGTGACGCAAATTGCTCGCATCATTGCCCGTGCCTTGCGCCTCAACGAGGATTTGACCGAGGCGGTGGCATTGGGGCATGACATCGGTCATACCCCCTTTGGCCATGCCGGAGAGTTTGCGATGCAGAAATGCTTTGACCCCGGCTTTACCCATTATAAACAGAGTTTGCGTGTGGTGGAGGTGTTGGAGAACGACGGACAGGGTCTCAATCTGACTTGGGAGGTTCGTGACGGTATCGTGAACCATACGGGAAAACATATGGCATCCACCTTGGAGGGTGTGATTGTCAAATTTGCCGACCGCATCGCTTATGTCAATCACGATATTGACGATGCCGTCCGTGCCGGTATTTTACATGAATCGGATATTCCTGCCGATCTTCGGCGTATTTTGGGGGAGGGACATTCTGCTCGGATCAACAGCATGGTCACCTCGATCGTTCGTGCCAGCACGGGACAGAATGTGATTGCCATGGAACCGGAGGTGCAAGCGGCTTCGGATAGCTTGAGAGAATTCTTGTTTGCGAGAGTGTATCGCAATCCCATTGCCAAATCGGAGGAGACCAAGGCTCAAAGTATGCTGATGTATCTGTTTGATCATTTTGCACGTCATCCCGAGCAAATGCCGACTCTGTACCGCAATCGTTGTCATACGGATTCCTCCGAGCGGTGTGCCTGCGACTTTATTTCGGGAATGACAGACCGTTACGCCATTGAGGTTTATACGGATCTTTGTATTCCCAAAGTATGGAGGGGACACCAACCATGATCTCCAGAGCATTGATCGATGAAATTATTTATCGCAACGATATTGAACAGGTCATCGGTTCCTACGTTACCTTAAAGCGGGCAGGCTCCAATTGGAACGGCCTTTGCCCCTTTCACAACGAAAAAACGCCATCTTTTACCGTGTTTCCTGCCACCAAAAGCTTTTATTGCTTTGGATGCGGAGCAGGGGGGGATGTGATCTCCTTTGTCATGCGGGAGGAAAATCTGGATTACCGCAGTGCCTTGGAGCACTTGGCGGATCGGGCCGGTTTGACACTGCCCGAGGATGACACGCCTACCCAAAAGGAGACGGTATCTCGCAAGCGGATGTACGAGATGAATCTGGCAGCTGCCAAATTCTTTCGGAATTGTTTGTTTGATCCTCAGTTCGGTGCAGAGGCACTCCGCTATCTGACCGAGGAGCGTAAGCTGGATATGCTGACTATCAAGCGATTCGGTATCGGCTTTTCTCCCAATGATTGGGGGCTTTTGACCAACCATATGCACTCGTTGGGCTTTACCGACGAGGAACTGATGGTGGGCTTTTTGTGCGGAAAGAGCCAAAAAACGGGACGAACCTACGACTATTTTCGCAATCGGGTGATCTTTCCCATTATTGATACCACGGGAAATGTCATTGCCTTTGGCGGGCGGGTCATGGATGACTCCAAGCCAAAATATCTAAACACCTCGGATACCCCTGCCTTCAAAAAAAGCCGCCATCTGTTTGCCCTCAATTATGCCAAGCACAGGGCGGCAGAGCAAATGCTTCTGTGCGAGGGGTATATGGATGTCATTGCCCTCCATGCGGCAGGCTTTGACACCGCCGTTGCAACGCTGGGCACGGCCATTACCTCGGAGCAAGCACGCTTGTTTGCCAAGTACACCAAACGGGTGGTCATCTGTTACGATGCGGACAACGCAGGACAGACTGCGGCAAGCAAGGCCATGCGGCTGTTGGGCGAGGTCGGAGTGGACGTGCGTGTGTTGAAGCTGACGGGTGCCAAGGACCCGGACGAATATATCAAGACCTTTGGTGCCGATGCTTTTCGCCGTGTGCTGGAAGAGAGCAAAACAGGCTTTGAATACCGCTTGGGCAAGCTTTTGGAGCAGTACAATCTGAGCTCAGCAGAGGACGTGATCAAGGCAAGCGAGGCGGTTTGCGCCATGATTGCCGAGCATCATTCTGAAATCCAACGGGATATTTATATCCGCAAGGCTTCGGAGGTCTTGGGGGTGCCCAAAACCTCGATGAAGACCGACGTAGAGCGGCTGTATAAAAAGAATCTGCGAGCCTTTCGCATGAAGGAGAGCCAACAAGCACAGGATTCCATCAAGCACTACGGAGATCGTATCAATGAGAAGGCGGCTACCAATCTGCGTGCCAATGCGGCAGAGGAGATCGTATTGGGGCTGATGCTCATTTACGATGATTTCCGCAGACAGGCGGCAAGCGGACAGGTGCTTTCGGCAGAGGATTTTTCCACCGACTTCGGACGCCGTGTGTTTGAGGTGTTGTGTGAGCTGGAAAACAGCGAGGAGGGATATTCCCGTTCGCTGTTGGGACAGTTCTTTGACAGTGCCGAGATGGGGCGGATCCAAAGCATGGAGTTGGAACGCAGACAGCTGGAGCGAAATGATCAGAGCGTATTTGACAATTGCGTGGGACAGATCAAGCAGGCCAAACAAAACGCCTCCTGCCCGCAGGGCTTTGACGATCTCAAGGCCAAGCAGGAGGAAATGAAACGAGCCAAAAAAAGCAAGAATACATAGAATCGGAAGGAACGAAAATGGTAGAGAATCAGGAAGTCAAAAATACGAAAAATATCGATTTTGAGGAGATCATTGAAAAAGGAAAGCAAGGCAAGCTGTCCTCGGACGATCTGGAACACGTGGTGGAGGAGATGGACTTTGACAACGAAAGTCTGGATAAGCTGTACGACACCATGGAAAATAATGGCATCAGCTTTCCCGACGATATTTCCAATCATGAGCTCAATGAGATCGAGTCGGAGGTAGAATCCTTTGGTACGGGTGAGACAATGGAACGGATTTTGGAGTCCGAGGGGCTTGCCATTGACGATCCTGTCCGTATGTATCTGAAGGAGATCGGCCGCGTACCGCTGTTGACCACCGACCGCGAACGGGAGTTGGCAGAGATTATGAGCAACGAGGAATCCAATGAGGCGCAAAAGGAAAAGGCAAAGCAGGAGCTGGTGGAGGCCAACCTCCGTTTGGTGGTCAGCATTGCCAAGCGTTACGTGGGCAAGGGAATGTTCTTCTTGGATCTGATT
>JAFTRT010000074.1 GCA_017462145.1 Clostridia bacterium | reverse complement strand
CGGCACTGATTGCGGTTGGAACCTTGATCTCGGCGTTGACTGAAAATCAGCTCTCTGCCGCCGTGGTTACGGTTGGTGTGATTGCCGCTATGATCCTGATGAGCTTGTTCAACAATCTGACCGACAGCGACGGACAGCCTGTCATCGGCAGCTACATCATTCGCTCTGTTATTTCTTGGTTCTCGATCCTCAGCCGTTTCGCGGCCTTTACAAACGGCATTTTTGACTACGCGGCACTTTTGTACTACGTATCTCAGGCCTTTGTGTTCCTGTTCCTCACGGTGCGCGTATATGAAAAGCGCCGTTGGGGCTGATGCAGGGAGGATCTGATACATGAAAAAGCATTTGATTCGAGACAGGAGGTCGCGCTATGGCGGCATTGCCGTTGCACTCGCCGTGCTTGTGGTTGCGGTGACGGTACTTGCGAATGCGGTGTTTGATACCCTTGCCAAGCGTTACTACTGGTATTCCTATATGTTGGCCGACGTCAGCTACGGCGTCACCGACACCTGCTTTGAGCTTTTGGAGGATGTTTTTGCCGAAACACCCGATGCCAAGGCCGAGATCATCTTCTGTGATCTGGAGGAAAATCTGAAAGAGGATCAGACCATGTCTCTGCTCCATCAAACGGTATCCGAGCTTGTGGCGCGTTTCCCCCAGCATCTGACCATGAATTGTTATGATATCTGGACAGACCCCACAAAGGTGAAAAACTACCTCACCACGGTGGATCCCACCACGGGCGAGACCATCGAGCTGGGTCTGAAGTCGGACAGCTTGATCATCGTCAGCGAAGGCTATCACCGTGTGTATGAATTCAAGGATTTCTTCAGCTTTTCCGATGCCTCCAGTACCGATACCATCTGGGCGTATAACGGTGAAAGAAAGATCGCCGCAGGCATTCTGCGCGCGGTGGAAAAGGATCTTCCCGTGGCCTGTGTCACAACCAACCACGGAGAGGTGTTTTACGATTACGAATTGCTGTATCTGCTGGATGATGCGGGATATTCGCTTCAGTACATCAACCTGTACACCGATGAAATTCCCGAAAACTGCACCCTTCTGATCAGCTATAACCCCAACTCGGATCTGGTGGATGATGGAATCTCCGCCGTCTCCGAGATTGACATTCTGGATGAATTTCTTGCCGAGGACGGAAACAGCTTTTGGGTTCTGATGGAAAACGGAACGCCCTCCCTCCCCAATTTTGAGCGTTATCTTGCCTCTTGGGGCGTGGCCTTTGACTATTATACCGACGTGGCCTCGGGCAACAGCTTCCGCTATATGGTGCAGGAGTGTGCTCTGTCCCTGACCTCCGATGGATATACCATTTATGGTGATGTCGTGAGCAGCGGCAAATCCGCCGAAATTCTGGAGGGCCTTTCCAGAAAGGTGGTTTTCAAAAACGCTACCTCCATGAGAGCCGCACAGGGCTTTTTGAACAACGGTGACGGTAGCTTTACCAATGGCGCCCGCACGATGTACAGTCTGTATGAAAGCGGAGAGGGTGCCGTGGCCTGGGCGAACGGTAAGCCTGTCAGCGGCGACGGCTCTATTCTGATGTCGCTGACCGAGCAGAAAAATGCCACCGGCTCTTCCTATGTGGGCGTGCTTTCCTCGGTGGATTTCTCGGCTTTGGAATTTTTGCAATCTGCCGTATACGGAAATTCGGATGCAATGTTCCGTTGCTTTGAATATGCCGGCCGCAGCTTTACCCCCGAGGGCATTACTCTTAAGCCCTTTGCTTCTCAGGATATCAGCACCATCACCACCACGCAGATGCTACAGTGGACGATCGGGCTGTCGGTCACTCCTGCCGTTGTGGTGCTTGTGGTTGCAGTAGCGGTGCTTATCAAGCGCCGTCGTGCCTGATGAAACAGAGAAAGGAGAAAACCAAATATGAAAAATGGGTTAAACCGTAAAATTCGTTATGGCTCTGTTTCCTTGGGACTGACTGCTTTGGTGATTTGTGCCGTTCTGCTGCTGAACGTATTGGTTTCCGTGATCTGTTCTGCCACGCACTCCTTCATCGACCTTACCACCGAGCCTCTTTATACGCTGTCCGATACAGGTGTGAATCTGCTGAAGCAGACGCTTGAGTCGGCAAACGAGGGAAGGGATGAAGATGACCCTGTGGTTGTGGATATCATCTTTTGCGCCGACCCCGATATTCTGGAGGCCAGCGACCTGATGCGCTACATTTATTACACTGCTTTGGAGATGCAGGAGCAATTTCCCGAGCATATTCGCGTCAAGACCGAGGACGTGTGGGACAATCCTTCCGCTGTG
>JAFTRT010000004.1 GCA_017462145.1 Clostridia bacterium | reverse complement strand
CCAACGTCCTTCTTCTCCGTCGAGACAAGTCAATCGAGGGGGGGGGGAAGGGAGGTCTGCAAACCGCAGTCGAATCTGTTTCGGACTCCAAGTCAAAAATGTGGATCTTTATAACCGATTATCACGCACAGGGCAGGCATGGGATCGTACGTTTCCAAGGACAGTATATGCCGTCCTTTCGGATTTCATCCGTTAATTTTCGCTGTCGTAGTCGATCTCTCTGGAAAACAGATCGTCGAAATAATCGGCAATGTCATCCAGCTCGTCATCGTCGTCCACGGTCACGAGGATCTCCTCATCGCCGTCCTTTGCCAGCTTGAGGATGATATATTCGCACACGTCGGGGTTCTCACCGTCGTCCTCAGCGGGGATCATGGCGAAATATTGCTCGCCGTTCTTTTCACACTGGCCGATGAGCTCAAATTCGATCTCATTGCCCTCTTCGTCGGTCAAAGTGAAAATTTCATTTTCATACAGTTCTTCACTCATTGTTTTTCTCCTTTTTGTCATTCTGACACTATCATTATTGTATAATAAATCTTTGGAAAAGTCAACAGTTTTTTTTAGGAAGGAGGATTTCTTTTCAGATCAGTTCCGAAAGAATGGCATTGCTGACGAAAAATCCCTTTGGTGTCAGAGAGATACGGTCTCCTTTCCGACGGATGAAGCCTTCTGCCGCATAACGGGAAAGGATGGGGTGCTCCGCTTCCAGATCATGCCCGAAGCGGCGTTGATATTCGGTCAAAGGGAGCCCTTCCCGCAGACGAAGAGAGAGCATGATGGTTTCCTCCCGTGCGATTTCCTCTGTCACAATCTCTGTTTCACAGACCGTATCCTCTCCCCGTAAAAAGGCATTCAGATCCCGAGAGTTGCCAAAGCGGATACCGGCAAAGCAGGAATGGGCGGCAGGTCCAAAGCCTATGTAGTCCAGCCGTTTCCAGTAGCGCAGATTGTGTTGGGATTCCAAGCCCTTTCGGGCAAAATTGCTCACCTCGTATTGAAGCAATCCTGCGGATTCGGCTTTTTGGATGAGGGTTTCGTACATGGCAAATTCCGTGTCCTCATCCGGCAAGGGCAAAGAGTGGCGCATCCGATCAAAGGGAGTGCCCTCCTCCAGCTTCAGACCGTAGGCGGAAAGATGCTCCGGAGCCAGCTGTAAAACGGCATCCAGCGAGGACTGAAAAGAAGCAAGGGATTGATGGGGGAGACCGTACATCAGATCCACGCTGACGTTGTCAAAGCCTGCCTTGCGGGCATCGTCATAGGTCTTGCAAAAATCCAAAAAGCTGTGTGCCCGTCCCAACATGGCCAATTCCTCGTCGTGGGCACTTTGCAGGCCAAGGCTCAGGCGGTTCACGCCCTCTTGGCGCAGGGCTTGCAGGGCGGAATGGCTTGCGGTAGCGGGATTACACTCGCAGGTGATTTCGGCATGGGGAGACAGGGAAAAGCAGGTGCGCACGGTATGCAACAATCCTATGAGCCGAGAGGGGGGCAAAAGGGTGGGGGTACCGCCGCCGAAATAGACCGTATCCACCTCATAGGCGGCGGCCTGCGGTGCAAAGGCCCGTAGGCGGCGTTCCAACTCCTCCGCATAGGCAATCATGTCCGATTCGGTGGGGGAGGGGAAGGAGCAAAAGTCGCAATAATGGCACTTTTGGAGACAAAAGGGGATATGCAGATAGAGGCCGAGACTGGGTTTCATGCGTGTGCTCCTTTCCGTGGGGTTCCTTTTCTTTATTATATCACTCCCTGTGGCAAAAGTAAAGAAAACGGTGAAAGATTTTGTCCGGTTTCGGACAGGGGATGCCTCTCCGAGAGACGGTGCGCTGGCTGAGACAAAAAACGAGGCCGGAATGTTGGTTCCTGCCTCGTTTGAGACGCAATTGAATTTATAAGGTTTGGCAAAAGCGCTGTACGATCTCGGCCTCGCTGAAGGTCTGGCGGTTACCGCCAATGATCTGATAGGCCTCATGTCCCTTGCCTGCCAACAGAATGATGTCGCCCTGCTCCGCATGAGACAGCGCATATTCAATGGCCGCTCTGCGGTCGTCGATGGCCACGTAGGGACAGCTTCCCGCTGTGAAATAGGAGGCGATCTCCGCAATAATGGCCGAAGGATTTTCGTTGTCGGGGTTGTCTGAGGTCAGAATACAGAAGTCCGCATCCCGTGAAGCCACCAATCCAAGCTCCGCTCGTCGCATTCGGGTTCGCCCGCCTACCGAGCCAAACAGACAGATCAGACGGTTTGGCTGATAGATCCGAAGGGCAGACAGGGCTGCCTTGAGGCTGACACCGTTGTGAGCATAGTCGATCACGACGGTGGCACCGCAGGGGAGCTCGTAGGTCTCAAAGCGTCCCTTGATGCGGATTTCACCCATCGCCTTGACGATCTGCTCCACCTCCAGCCCCAGTTCCCGACAGACCGCAATGGCGGTCATGGCGTTGTAAACGCTGAATTCACCGGGAAAGGAGAGGGAAACAGGGAAGGTGTTGCTCTTTGCGGTGCAGTCGAAGCTGACACCGATGGTGCCGGGAGAACGGAAATAGGTAATGCTGTCGGCACGGTAATCGGCACATTTGCCGATGGAGATGCCGGCCGCAGGGCAACGGATGCCTCGGATCATATCGGCCGCATGCTCGTCGTCTGCGTTATAAACCACGTACTGTGCGCCGTAATCCGAGAACAAGGTCTGCTTACAGCGCTTATAGTCGTCAAAATCGGGGTGCTCATACTTTCCGATGTGGTCGGGCGAGAGGTTGGTGAAGACACAGGTATGGAAGGAGATTCCGTGGACACGGGCCATCTTCAGTGCTTGAGAGGAGACCTCCATGACTAGAATACGGATGCCTGCGTTTCGCATATCCCGCATGACACGGTGCAAATCGTAGCTTTCGGGGGTGGTGTTGACCGTCCCCAATTGCCGGTCTTTGTAAAAAATGCCGTTGGAGCCGATATAGCCTGCGGGAACGCCGCTGTTGCACAGAATATTATAGATCAACAGGGAGGAAGTGGTCTTTCCCTTGGTTCCCGTAATGCCCACAACGGTCAGCTCACGGGCAGGATAGTCGAAAAAGGCGGCGGAGAGCTCGGCCAAGGCAATGCGAGTGTCGGGAACCACGACCGTAACGGCATCATCGGGAAGATCGGCAGGATGCTCGGCTACAAAAATGCGGCACTGACGGTCATAGGCCTGCTTGGCAAAAGCGTGTCCGTCGGATTGGGTACCCGAAATACAGACAAACAAAGCTCCCTCCGACGCCTTACGGGAGTCGAAGCAGAGAGCGTTTACGTTCAGGGTGGAAAGATCCCGTCCCGAACGGTTGATGATTTCGGTATAGGCCAAAACCTCCATCAGATGTTTCAACAGCATAATGAAACCGTACCTTTCTGTGTGTGTTCAATGTAACGTGGGGGAGAGGGGCAGCGAGACTTCCCGACAGCAGAATCGCATGAGCGGTTCGTCAAAGCCGACGGGTTCTTTTCCGCAACGGTAAATGGCCGCCCGTGCCAAGACCTCGGAGGAGTCGATGAAGCGGCGATCCCGCAGATGGTGTTTTTTCAATAGGGAAAGCTCGGTACAGCCCAGTACCAAAGCTTCACAGCCACGTAGTGTCAGAGCGTCAGCTACGGACAGAAAACGATCCAGCGAGGGGGGCAGACCTTGCTTGAGCTCCCCGTAGATCAGATGGGTGATTACAGCCTGTTCCTCTTTGGTGCAGGGAATACAGGAAATCCCCAAGGGCTCGCAAACACGCTCGTAAGAGCGAGAAGCCACCGTGCCCTCGGTGGCAAGGATGCCGATGCGTTTCAACCCAAGGAAGGCACAAAAGGCCACGGTTTCCTCAATGATGTTGATCACAGGAACCGAGATCTCACGGCAGATTCCATCGTAAAAGGAATGGGCGGTGTTGCAGGGAATGGCCAGAAGCGCTGCCCCTGCTTGCTCCAACCGTTTGGCCTCTTCGATCATGACGGGAAGGGGGTCTTGGTCAGAACGCCCCAAAAGATAGGCCGTTCGGTCGGGGGTATCGGCGCGGGAGGATATGAGCAGATTGATGTGTTGACTGTCACATGAGGCCTTGGTGTGCTCGGTGAGCATTTCGTAGAAGCGGACACCTGACATGGGGCCAAGTCCGCCCAAGATCCCAAGAACGGGTTGCTTGTGTGGTACCACGAAAACCTCCTAACGGGAAAAATCGGCAAAGAGGGGCTCTTGGGTCAGACGGTCGGATTCCAACAGAATAAAACGGGTTTCCAGACGGGTTGCCCCTACCTCCAGCAACGGACGGTATTCCTCTTTGCAAAGGATCAGTAACGGGATTGTCTCCGATCGATGGGCCACCCAATCCGTCAGCAATTCTGCGGTGAGGAGGGGATGTCCCGAAGAGGGAAGTTGAAAAAAGAGGGTGTTGAGAGACAGCAGATCCCGAAAGGGACGCTTGCGGTCTGCGATGACGGAGAGGGCACCATATCGGCGGTGCAGCTGTGCCGCTTGGCGGTATGCGGAGGAGGTTGCGCCCAAAAAGACGGGCAACAGCTCCCGTCCCAAGGTCTGATCGGCACTGTGCTCGGACATATCCTCTCCTTTGCAGTATCCCTCTGCCTATGGGTATTTCTCATTTCATTATAGCACAGGGTGTTGCTTTTGTCAAATGGGTTTGAGGGGATTTTCCCAAAATCGTTCTTTTTTTCGGCTGTTTTTGAAAAAAAGAAAAAAATGAGCAGAAAATGTACCGTTCGACTTGCAAAAAGGAGAGGAATCGTTTATAATGGATATCACGAAAATCAGAATGGAAAGCGATCTGCGGAAAGGAGAAGACCATGAAACGGGAGCTTTTGTATCGGATTTTTTCTCACATGCCCGTGCTCCATACCCCTCGTCTGACCTTGCGCCCCATGCGGCAGTCGGATGCGGAGGATATGCACCGATATGCCTGTCGAGAGGAGGTCACACGCTTTTTGCGTTGGTCGCCCCACCCGTCGGTGGCTTATACGAGGGATTATCTTCGGTACATAGAAGGACGGTATGTGGTGGGTGATTTTTACGATTGGGCTGTGGTGGAAAAGGAAAGCGGACGCATGATCGGAACCTGTGGCTTTACCACCGTCAATACCGACCATGATTGCGGTGAGATCGGCTACGTTCTCAACCCCGATTGCCATGGAAAGGGCTATGCCACCGAGGCGGCATACCGTGTGCTTCGCTTTGGCTTTGAGCGGTTGGGGTTGCACCGCATTGAGGCAAAATTTATAGAGGGGAACGGAGCTTCCCTTCGCGTGATGGAAAAGCTGGGAATGGGGTTTGAGGGCTACCATCGGGATGCGATGCTGATCAAGGGAAGCTATCGGACCATCGGGATTTGCTCCATCCTGCGGACGCAATATGAGGCAAGAGAAAGAAACCTGCACACCAAGAGCCCCGATTGAGAAAAAAAGGTTGACTTTTTCGGTGGTTTGAGCTATAATCAAGATGTTGAATATCAAGAGGTAGGAGTGTTGGAAGATGAAGGTTGCCTTGATAGGACTGTTGGCACTGTTGGGTGGCGGACTTGCCGTTTTGGCCGCCTTGGCCGTGCTTGCCGTTGCCATTGCCGTCATCGTCGTATTGGTCAAAAAATCAAAAAAATAAAGGGGGAATACTGTGGGGTTTGAGTTTACAGGGTTGGATGTTTTGTTCAACCTTCCCGTCAGCTCATTGGTGTTGATCCTGGGGGTCGCATTGCTGTTGCTGGCAGGGGTTGCCGTTGTGGCGGGAATCGCCGCTGTCATTGGAATTTTAATTTGGAGGTCTCGTAAGAAATGAACGTTATCGGATGGATCATCTCCGCCGTTTTCGTACTGGTGGCCGTATTGGCCATCATCCTGGGCTTGTTCAAGGGAAAGAAGTACACGTGGATGTACTCGGCTGCCAGACTGATTGTACTGGCTTTGTCCGTTGTGATCTCGGTGCTTTTGGCCAAGGGCATGGCATCGGGCTTGAGCGGCGTATTGCTGAGCTTGATCGGAAGCACCGGCATTTTAGAGGATATTGTACAGGTATTGCCCTCTGCCCGTGATGCCATGTCGCTTCTTCTTGCTATGATTGTAGCACCTGTGCTCTTCTTGCCGATCTTTTGGGTGGTGAGAGGATTGCTCACGTTGTTGGTCAAACCCTTGACCAACTTGTTTATGAAGATTGGTTCTGCTTGTAAGGCCAAGAGAGCCGCAAGCCGTGCCAAAAAAGCCGCCGAGGGCAAACAGGCAAAGCCTTCCGCCAAGGCCGAGGAAAAGCCGAAAACAGAAACGGCAGAACAGCAGGAGACCGCAGCGGCTTGTGCCGCCGCAGAGCCTTGTGTGACCGAGTCCGTACCGGAAGAAACCGCAGAAGCCCCTGCGGAGCAAACGGCAGAAGCTCCTGCGGAGCAGACGGCGGAAGTCCCTGCGGAGCAAACGGCGGAAGCCCCTGCAGAGCGGACGGCAGAAGCCCCTGCGGAGCAAACGGCGGAAGCCCCTGCAGAGCAGATGGCAGAGGCCCCTGCGGAGCAGACGGCGGAAGCATCTGTCGAAGCGCCTGCTCCCGAAACCGCTCCCACCCCTCAAAAGAAGCTGAAGCGGAAAGAGCGGATGCGTTTGAAATACGGCGTCGCAGGTCCCAATCCCGCCGGTATGATTTTAGGCGCACTGTGCAGTTTGTTTGTGTTCTTCGTTTGGCTGATTCCGTTGACGGGAACCAT
>JAFTRT010000073.1 GCA_017462145.1 Clostridia bacterium | reverse complement strand
GGCTTTGATTATCGAGGCGAGCCCAACCCCTTTATTACCACCAACGTAGCATCCTCGTTTGGAACCATCGATCTGTGTGGCATGGAAAAGCCTCCGTTCTATTACTATCAAGCCTGGTGGAGCGATGAGCCCGTGCTCAAGCTGACCCCCCATTGGAATCACAAGGAGGGGGAGACGGTCACCATGGCGGTCTTTACCAACTGCGAAGAAATTACACTGTCCGTCAACGGACGGGTGGTGGAGACTCGCAAGGTGGAACGGTTTGATGCACCGCTGTTTACCATCCCCTTTGAGGCAGGTGTGATTGCCGTCGAGGGTACAAAGGAGGGAAGAACCTATCGGGATGAGCTTCGTACCTCCGGCAAGACCGCACAGGTTCGCTGTGTTCCCGCTTTGGTTGGATCGTCGGATGAGGACGTGAGTATCCTTCAGTTGGAGGCGTATGACAAGAATGGCAATTTCTGTCCCTTGGCTGCCGAGGAGGTTGCCCTTACGATTGAAAACGGTCAAATTGTGGGCGTTGGAAACGGTGACCCCGCTTGCTTGGATTACGAGCAAAAGCCTGTTGAGGAGGAGGTGCGTGAGCTGCGTACCTTCCAATACGAAAAGGGATTGTATTCCGTTCCTCCGAAAAAGCCCAACCGTTTGTTCTGCCGATTGGATTGGATCGAATCCGAGGAGCCCCAGCCCGGTTATGAGGATGATTTTCGTTTGGTTGCCAAGTACAACAATCATCTGGGGGATATGCAGACGCTCACCTTTACCACCACCTTCCGGGATGCCGAAGCCTATCAATATGTAGAATTTGAGCGTCTTTACGGAAACGTCACAGTGTACCTCAACGGAAAAGAGATTGGAAACAATCTTCGTACCTACGGTCGTATGTCTTCTCATAAGGAACGCCCCTACCGTTTTTATTGCAGCTTTGCCGAGGGCGAAAACCAACTGACCGTCGTCTCCGAGCAAGAAAACACCGTTTTGGATCCGATTGCCGGTTATGTCAGACTGGGCAGAAGGGTGGAGAATACCCCGTGGAAGGTTCGTCTCCATTACGGTCTTGCCCGTGTGTTTGTCAAGTCCGATGTTCCTCAACAGGTTACGATAACAGCGACTCTTTGTTAAATCGACAGCCCCCGAAGATTCGGGGGCTGTTTTTGTGTGTTTTTTCATCAACCTCTTGACAGATATGAAATAGTGTGTTATAATCACTCTTGTTATTTTTGAAATGAGTTTTTCTCAAAAAAGGAGAAACGATGGAAAACAGCTTGCTTCATCAAGTAAAGTCTTCCTTGGATTTTATGAGCCCCGTGGAGCGCAGAATCGCAACGGTGATGCTGAAGGATACAGAGCAATTTATCACGCTGTCCTTGTCCGAGCTGGCGGCTTTGGCGGAAGTATCACAGGGAAGTATCATTAATTTTGCCAATAAATACGCAGGCGGCGGTTTTTCCGCACTCAAGCTTTCCTTGGCCTCCTGCCGAGGGGAAGGAACGCCCCCCTTCAGCATGGTACGGGAGACCGATTCCCTCGGGGAGATCTTTCGGCATCAGGCGGCAGATGCCACCGAGGCCTTTCGGCATACCGCTGTGCTGAATGATGCTGCTGTGCTGCAACGGGTATCCGAGCAAATTTTGAAGGCAAAGAAGGTGGAGATCTACGGCGTGTTCCGCTCTGCCGTGGTGGCAACGGATTTCTACTATCAGCTCTTGCAAATGGGGATTCCCGCTACCTTTGTCAGCGATGTGCTCACCTGTGCGGTGTCAGCCTCTATGCTCACCGAGGGGAGCTTGGTCATTGCCATTTCCGCTTCGGGACAGACCTCGGATGTCATTCATGCCGTAAAGCTTGCCAAGGAAAACCGTGTTCCCGTGGTGTGCCTCACCGCTCATCGGGATTCTCCTCTTGCCAAATTGGCAGATGAGGTGTTGATCGCCGCACCCAGCGGTAATTCTCTCAGCGGAGGCTCCACGGAGATCCGTCTTTCTCAGCTTCTTCTGACCGATGCCATTTGCTCCTATCTCCGCGCTCAAACCGATAAGGACGGGGAAAAGAGTTATTTTCGTATGAAAGAAATTTTGAATTCACATAACGTAAAGGATTAATCTCATGAAAGCAATCAGTCAACGGGCAAAGCACGCAATCTATCTGGGCAGTCTTTGTTCCATCTCGTATTTTGCTGTTTATATCGCTCGTAACGTGCTTAGTGCCGTCACTACCTCCATGCTGGAGGCAGGCTATACCGAGCCGTATATCGGCAAGCTGTCCTCGCTTTACTTGGTTCTTTATGCGGTGGGACAGTTGATCAACGGAATGATCGGAGATCGGATCAAAGCAAAATACATGGTCTGTTTCGGCTTGATTTTAGCCGGTGTGACCAACTTACTGTTTCCGATTTTGTCATCTTATACAAACGGCGTGATTCTGATTTACGGCATGACGGGCTTCTTCCTGTCCATGATCTATGGCCCAATGGTCAAGGTGGTCTCGGAAAATACAGAGCCACTTCATGCGACCCGTTGTTCACTGGGATATACCTTTGCTTCCTCTATCGGTTCTCCTGCCGCAGGTGTTTTGGCCATGTTTTTGACTTGGCAAAGCGTATTTTTTACCAGCAGTATCTTCCTGTTTCTCATGGGCGGAATCGGCTTTTTGTGCTTCACGCTGATGGAGCGGAAAAAGATCGTTCAGTACGGTCAATATAAGCCTCAAAAGAAGTGAGCAAAAAACATCGGTGTGCTCTTCAAGCGGCAAATCGTCAAGTATTCGTTGGTGTATATCCTGACGGGAGTGGTGCGAACCTCGGTGGTCTTCTGGTTGCCAACCTACATTTACCAATATCTTGGATTTTCGTCCCAACAGTCACAGGGGCTGTTTTCCGTTGCAACCTTTTGCATCGCTTTCGCCTCGTTTATTTCCGTTTTTATCTATGAAAAATTGGGACATAAGATCGAGAAAACGGTTTTATTGATGTTCAGCAGCTCGGCGGTGTTTTTCCTTCTTACGTATCTCTTCCACGTTCCGATTTTGAATTTGATTTTTATTGTGTTGGCCATTATGTCCTCCAACGGAGCGGCCACTTTGCAGTGGAGCCGCTATTGCCCCAGCCTGTATGATACGGGCTTGGTGTCTTCTGCTACGGGATTCTTGGACTTTTTGAGCTATATGGCGGCGGCTACCGCCAATCTGCTGTTTTCCAATGCGATTGAGCAGATCGGTTGGGGAAACCTAATTTTGGTCTGGTTTGCCCTTGTAGTATGCGGTGTGATCGTCGCCTTGCCTTACGGAAAGCTGCGCCGCCGTACCGCTCCTGCCCAAGAAGCTGTTTCGGGGTCGGAGCAGGAAAAACCATAAAAGCTCTTTACTTTTCTGCTGTGCTGTGATACAATGGACAAGAATGAGTAGAGGAGGTGCTTGGTTTTGAAATTGGTTTTGTTGACCGCTCTTGGCGTGGGCGGTGCAACGGTCATCGGTTCTGTGATCGGCTTTTTATTCAAAAAATTGTCCCACCGATTTTCCGATATCGTTCTTTCTTTTGCCGCAGGCGTTATGTTGGCGGCGGCTGTCCTTGGGCTGATTCTGCCCTCCTTGGAATATGGAGGCCGCTTTGGCCTGTTGATTACGGTGGCCGGTGTGTTTGCGGGAGCCGTCTTCCTCAATTTAATCGATCGTTTGGTGCCTCATTTACACAAGCTGGCAGGGGTAGAGCAGGAGTCTCACCATAACGCCAATCTGAATAAGGTTTTGTTGTTTGTAATGGCCATTGCCATTCATAATCTTCCGGAGGGAATTGCCGCAGGTGTTGG
>JAFTRT010000072.1 GCA_017462145.1 Clostridia bacterium | reverse complement strand
TGACCTGCGCCCAGACCGCATCCAAGGTATCTCTTCCTCGGTCGTCATAGCCGTAACCGCTGGTAGGGGCAAACATCGCCTCGCTGACACGGTGATCACGAAAGGCATCCAATACCTTTTTTGTATTCTCAAAGGAAACTCGCTCCACGTCTGCAAACCGAGGAGCCAACGCTGCCTCCGCCCGTGCCGCAAGCTCCCAAACCGATTGTAGGATCTCCATGCCCGCTCCTTATCCGTTGATGGCTTCGGCAAAGGCCACCGCCAATGCAACGCAAGCTTCAGCATCCTTCAGATCGCACAGCTCCACACCCGAATGAATGTAGCGGGTGGGAATAGACAAGGCACCTGCACGGCTGCCGCATCCGCTGAGCTGCATGGAAGAGGTATCGGTTCCGCCGTACAGCAGAATCTCACGCTGATAGGCGATCTTCTTTTCCTTCGCCAACTCAATCAGCCGTGCCACCACCGCTTCATGGCAGATCACGGAGCTGTCTTTCAGCTTCACAGCCGCACCGCCGCCCACCGAGCAAGCCATAGGAGAGGCAGAGGGCGTGTCGCCCGTGCCCGTTACATCAAAGCAAAGCGCATAATCGGGAGCCAGACCGAACGCCGCCGTCTTGGAACCGCGGCATCCTACCTCTTCCTGCACTGAGAATACGTAGTATACGTCACCGGACAAAGCTGTATCCTTCAAGGCCTCGGCCACCGACAACAGCACGGCACAGCCCACACGGTCATCCAAGGGTCTGCCTGCCACACGGCTTCCGCACAGGCGGCGCAACGAGGGCTCTGCCACAAAGAAATCTCCTACCGAGACCAACCGCTCGGCTTCCTTTTTGTTCTTCGCTCCGATATCGATGTAAAATTTTTCACTCTTATAGTCCGCCGCCTTGGTTCCGCTGTCGGGAACCAGCACACCGGGAACGCCTTTCTCGGAGACCAACACCGTAAACGCATTGGCCGCAAAATGGATTCCGCCCACGGGGGCAATCCGAAGCATCCCGTTGTCCTCAATGACCGTGACGAGAAAGCCGATCTCGTCCATGTGAGCACAAAGCATCAGGCTCGGGCCCTTTCCCGTTCCCTTTTTCACGGCAATGAGATTGCCCATGGCATCGGTCCGTACCTCATCTGCAAGGGGTGCGATCCGCTGGGACAGCAGGTCGCAAATGGCACCCTCTCTGCCCGATACCGACGGGGTGGTGCACAAGGTCTTCAAATCTGTATAAAAGCTCATGATCTTCCTCCAAAATGACTCAAATTTCGTACCAAAGCCTCGGTGTGTGCCCGCATTGCCTCAAAATCGGACAGGGATGCCACACAGGAGGACGAATGAAGATATCGGGTGGGAAGCGAAAGGGCCAAGATTCTCACGCCCGTTCCGCTCTTATGGATATGTCCCGCATCGTTGCCCCCCGACACGTACTGCTTGATCTGTGCGGGGATCTGCTCCTTGCGAGCGACGTCCAAGGCAAAGCGGCAAAGCTCTCGGTTGTAAATGGTAGAGCGATCCATCAGAGAGATGGCACCGCCACAGCCCAGATGAGCCACTTGCTTGGCAGATTCCACGCCCTCGATGTCAGCCACCGCCGTGGATTCCAGCACCAGAGAAAAGTCAGGCCGTAACCGCTCTGCCACGGGGAGTGCACCCGAAAGACCGATCTCCTCTCGTACGGTAAAGCAGAAAAAGAGCTCCAACGCCTCTTGGGGAGGACATTCTGCCAAAGCCTCCATGACAAGGATCATCACCGCACAGCCTGCACGGTCGTCCAAGGCCTTGCACTTGACGGTATTTCCGTCCTTTCCCATCTCGATCCATTCCGAATCAAAGGTCGCATAAGCACCGATCTCCAGCAGCGCCTCTGCTGCCTCTCGGCTGCCCGCACCCACGTCAATGGCCATGGATTTTTGCTTGGGCGGCTTTTGCCGCTCGTCTTTTTCCTTATGATGGATGGCCTTGGAGGCGATCACGCCCTGCAAATACCCATCCTTTCCCTTGACGGTCACAAACCGTCCCGGCATCACCGAGGGGTCGATTCCTCCTACCGTACCAAACAGTAGCGTGCCATCCTCACGGATGGTATGGATCATCATACCAACCTCGTCCATGTGAGCCGATATCATGATGCGTGTGGGAGTGACCTTCTCATCTCCAAAGCGCACCGTTGCCGTCAGATTTCCCATGCGATCACGGGTAATTCTGTGAGCAAGGGGCTTGATCTCTTCCAAGATGATCTCGGCTACCTCTCCCTCACAGCCCGTAGGGCCAAACGCCAAAGACAGACGGCGTAGAAGATCCAGCTGTGCTTCTTTCGTTCTCATTTGAGCACCTCCTCTTTCTCGGCGCAGGATGCCGCAAGCTCACGGGAGCAGACAAATGCTCCGATGAGGCGCACCAATGACTCGCAATCCTGTAAGCTGATGACCTCGCAAGGCGTATGCATGCTTTGCAGAGGAAGCCCGATATCCACAACGGGAACGCTTCCCGCCACCAGCTGGAAGGTCGTTGCATTGGTGCCTGTGTAGGAGGGTGCTACCGACAGGCTGTATGGGATCTGCTCGCCATCGCACAGTGCTCGCACCTCGCGGGTCAAAGCTCCGTCCACCGCAGAGGAAAGCGTGATCGAAATTCCGGCCTCCATCTCCACCGTCTCATAGGCAGGCGCACCGTCCACTTTACCCAGATTGACGTCTACCGCCATGGCATAATCGGGGCAGATCGCCGCAATGGCCGTTGCCACACCGCCCAGACGGGAGGTCTCCTCATAACGGGAGAGCAGAACAAACACGTCTCCTGCCAGCTCTTCTCGCTTGCATGCCGCTACTGCATAGACGGCACAAGCCGCACAGGCCTTGTCGTCAAAGCTCTTGCCGACAATCCGATCCCCTGCCAGCGTGCGATAAATGGGCGCAAAGCCAACGGGCGTTCCGGGAGGAATCAGCTCCTCCAGCTCGTCCTTGGTGTATCCCTGTCCCACGTCAGCGATTACATCCGCCACCTCGGGAAGCTTATCCTCGCTTCCGCTTCGCAGATGCGGAGGGGTAGAGCTGATCACGCCTCGCATCGTTTTCTTTCCGTAAACGCAAATATCGGCAGATTGCAAAACCGCAGGGTCGATACCGCCAATGGGTGCTAATCGGATAAAGCCGCCCTCGCAGACCTCCCGTACCATCATCCCGATTTCATCCATGTGGGCATCCACCAAAATACGGGGCGCATCTGCTTGGCCGCATCGGCGGATGAGAATACAGTTTCCGATGGCATCGGTCTGCACCTCGTCAAACAGGCTTCCAACCGCCTCTATGATCCCCTTGCTTCCTCCGTCGGGTGTTCCCGATACGGTGGGCAGGGCGCACAAGCGGAAGATCAGCTCTTTCAGTTCGTCCTTTCGGACTGTGATCTCTGTCATAAGCCGTTTCCTTTCTGTCAATTCCAATATTTTTTATCTAAGCTTCTGTATTGAATGGCCTCTGCGATGTGAGGTGCCCGTATGATCTCCGAGCCGTCCAGATCGGCAATGGTCCGTGCCACCCGCATGATGCGGTCGTAGCCTCTGGCCGACATTCCCATGCGGTCGTAGGCCGCTCTCAAAAGGGCCCCCGCCGCCTCGTCCGCACGGCAATATTTGCGGATTCCCGCCGCATCCAGCTGTGCATTGCAAAAGATGCCGCCCCGATCCTCCGCTTGGATGCGTTCCATGGCAAACTGCCGTGCCTTGGTCACACGCTCCCGAACCACCGCCGAGGTCTCGGCAGGCACAGCCTCCGAGGACAGATCGTCGTAGGAGAGGGAGGGAAGCTCGATCTGAATGTCAATGCGGTCCAACATCGGGCCGCTGACCTTGGATATGTACCGCTTCACGTCTCCGCTCCGACAAGTACAGGGCTTGGTGGGATGGCCGAAATAGCCGCAGCGGCACGGATTCATGGCCGCCACCAGCATAAAGGAGCATGGGTAGGTCACCCGTCCGTTGGCACGGGTGATGGTCACCACTCTGTCCTCTACCGGCTGACGGAGCGCATCGGTAACTTGCTTGGGAAACTCGGGCAACTCATCCAAAAAGAGCACGCCGTTGTGGGCCAAGGAAACCTCCCCGGGGAGAGGGTTGATTCCGCCGCCTACCAAACTGACCGCACTCATGGTATGGTGAGGAGAGCGGAACGGGCGTTGCGGCAACAGGGCCACCCCATCGGGAAGCGTTCCTGCCACCGAGTGAATCTTGGTGGTCTCAATGGCCTCCTCAAAGGTCAAGGGCGGCAAAATTCCGGGCAAACGCTTGGCCAGCATGGATTTTCCCGTTCCGGGCGGTCCGATCAGCAGAATGTTATGTCCTCCTGCGGCGGCAATCTCCATGGCTCGCTTGGCCATGACCTGCCCCCGAACATCGGACAAATCGGGAGCGGAGGCTCGGGCAGCCGCATCCAGTACCCTGTGATCTCCCTGCACGGGCGTCATCAAAGCCGTTCCGTTCAAATGTGCCACCAGCTCTGCCATGGTGCGAACACCGTACACGGTAATCCCTTCTACGGCGGCCGCTTCTCCTGCGTTTTCCGCAGGCACGTAAAATTCGGTCAGACCTGCATTGCGAGCCGCAACACACATACAAAGAATCCCTCGCACCGAGCGAAGTCCGCCCGACAGCGACAGCTCTCCGACAAAGCATTTTCCGGACAGATCCACCTCGTGACGAATGATCCCACCGCATCGCAAAATGCCAACCAGCATGGCCACGTCAAAGGCCGATCCCTCCTTGCGGCGGTCGGCAGGTGCCAAATTGAGGGTCAGCTCCAAGGGAGGAAACCGAAAACCGCTGTTCTCACAAGCTGTCCGTACTCGCTCTTTGGCCTCCTTAACCGCCAGATCGGGCAATCCAACCAGCTCAAAGGCAGGAATCCTGGACTGGGCGTTACATTCTACCGTCACAATAAAACCGTCGATCCCGTAAAGCCCCGCACTGTATATGGTGGAAAGCATCCTGTCACCCCCTTTTGGTCATATATGGTTATTGTAACACATTTTCTCACATTTTACAAGCCATCTGCCCGTTTTTTTACAGAAGAGCTCCAAGGATGCGTTTTTCGGTCGTTTTCCAAAACCATTTCGGAGCAAAAAAAGGGAGGCCGATGCCTCCCAAATCCAACAACACCGCAGGGGCGTTCCGAAAACGCCCCTGCCTATCTGTTTTATCGGACCACACAGATCCGCTCAAAGCCGTACCGTAAGAAGAGTGCGGCCGATTCCTCCGTGATCCGCTCTCCGCTGACCGCAAGGGGAACGGCAGGAGGGCAGGACACGGTGGGAGATGCACAAATACGCCCCACGGCGGCCTTGGTTTCCACCCATTCACAGGGGGATAGCATGGCTTGACGAATGGTCATCCGTTGCTCTCCACCGCACGGCAGACAAAAGGCCTCCTCTTCCCGCAAGGGCGCTTGTTTGGGAAGCGAGCACAGCACCTCGGCCAACAGCTCCCAATGGGCCTCTTCCGTCTCGGGGGTCACCATCAGTACCACTTGTTCCTCATCCGCAAACTCTGCCTCTGCTCCCCGCTCACGCAGAGCCGAGGCCAAAGCAAGACCCGTATAGCCCAAGGGGCGTCCGTCCACGGTCACCTTCAAGGGCTCGGTATGGGCGACTCGATAGCCCTCCCCACGCAATACCGCCCTCATCTGCTCCGCTCGCTCGGCACAAGCAGTCAGCCGCTCTCCATAGTCCTCGGAAAGGGTCCGATTGCACAGGTCCAAGGATTGCAGGATCAGATACGAAGGACTGGTGGAAGCAAACAGCGACAAGGCACGGCGCACCTCCTCCGCAGAAAACCGCTCTGCTCCGCTGTGAGAGAGATGAAGATAAGCACCGCCTGTCAGTACAGGCAAGGTCTTGTGTGCCGAATCACAGCAGATGGTAGCCCCCAAGGCAATCGGATGCCGTGAGGGGGATAAAAACTGCAAATACGCTCCGTGGGCGTTATCCACCAGCAAGGGCACCCCAAAGGAATGACACACACGGGCAATGCCCGCCACGTCCGACTCCCGTCCCAAATAATCGGGGGAGGTGATATAGACCGCACAAGGGAGAGTGGGAACGCTCGTCAAGGCCTCCTCCACCGCTTTTGCCGTCAAGGTACAGGAACAAATATGCTCTCCTCCCTCCCCGTACAGCCACCCTGCCTCCAGATCCAACAGCGCACAGGCATACAAAAAGGCTTTATGAGCATTCCGTCCCGCCAAAACGAACGGTCTCGTTCCCTCGGCTCTCGCCTTGGCAGATACCAAGGCAAGCATTGCCTTGATGGCCAAAGTCGATCCTTCGGCAGAATAAAAGGTGTGGGACGTTCCAAACAGAGCAGAGGCATTGTCCTCGCTCTCGGCAATGATCCCGTCGGGTGCATACAGCACGTCCGCACCGTCGATCTCGGTGATATCCCGCTCCTCACAGCCCAAATGAGGCGATCCCTTGTGGCCCGGCATGTGAAACCGAGGGCCGCCTCGGTGGAGATAACGAGTCACAAAATCGTAAATGGGCGTGGTCATGTTGCCGAATCCTCGGCCTCGGCAACCTGCATCATCACGGCACATTCGATCCGCTTCTTAAACAGCTGACAGCCGTACTCATACACTCCGCCGATGCTGCCCGTGGCATGGTAGGCATTGGCCGCACAGCCGCCGGAGCAATAGAGCTTGGCCCAGCAATCCCGACATTCGGGACGGGCATAGGCGTTGCAAGCCCGAAATTCCTCCCGTACCGCCGTATTGGTCACACCGTCCCATACGTTCCCCATGCTGTACTTGGGGTCCCCCACAAACTGATGGCAGGGGAACAGCTCACCCCACGGGGTCACGGCCATATATTCGGTGCCCGATCCAC
>JAFTRT010000071.1 GCA_017462145.1 Clostridia bacterium | reverse complement strand
CGAGAATGAGCTTGCTTCGGTCATTGATGATAAATCCGGGGGCAACAGCGTTGATCCGAACGCCCGTATGGGCAAAATAGGCCGCAAAGGCTTGGGTAAAGTTGGCAACGGCTGCTTTGCTCATGGCATAAGCGAAATTTCTCGTCAGCGGACAATAGGTATTCATGGATGCAAAGTTTACGATGCTGCCGCTGCCTTGGGTCACCATATATTTGGCAAATGCGAGAAGAGGATAGACCGTTCCCATGGTGTTGAGCTTGATGACACCCTCAAAGGCATCCATATCCACGTTGTAAAGGCCTACCAGATCCTCCGGGCGGTCCTCCTCCAGCTCACGGGGATCGAACTTGGTGATCTTGGGCTGTGCTTTGGCATTGTTTCCGCCTGCACCGTTGATCAAAAAGTCGCATCGGCCGTGGCGTTCCATGACGGTCTCGGCAAAGGCGTCAACCGCCGCCTTGTCGGTTACGTCGCAAGCGTAAACGGCGCACTGACCGCCGTTTTCGGTGATGGCATCGGCTACCTTTTGTGCGTTTTCTACCGCTCTGTCAGCCAAAACCACAAAGATGCCCAAGGATGCCAAATCCTTTGCAACCTCGGAGCAAATGATTCCCGCCGCACCCGTTACCACGGCGACTTTTCCTTCAAAATAGTTGTTTGTCATTGTTTCGTTCCTCCACGTTTCATTTTTGTTTTTGCGTTTTCATAGCAGATTGCTCTCACCATTCGGTGTTGTTCTTCCGGGGGAAGTGCCCAATCCCGCTCTTGATTTTGTCGGTCGATCCACGAGCAGAGCAGCCGTCTGAAATAATCGTGGCGGACGAAGGACAGGATACTGCGGGAGTCGGTGGTCATACCGATAAACCGAGACAGGACGCCGAAGGAAGCGATACAGGAGAGCGTGTTTTCGATTCCAAGGGCGTGGTCGCACCACCACCATGCGGGCCCAAGCTGAACCTTGGAGGGGGTTCCGTCCTCGGAAAACGACCCTTGCATCACCGCCAGGGGGGCTTGGTCGGTCATATTGAGGGGGAAGAGAACGGTATCGGGCAAGCCGCCCGCCTCCTCCATTTGATTCAAAAGGTCGCAGACGGCGGATAGGGGGAAGCTTCCGC
The DNA here is from genome assembly GCA_017462145.1 of Clostridia bacterium. The sequence goes on along the minus strand of JAFTRT010000071.1, from coordinate 3,761 downwards.
CCACGGCAGCATAGCCGCCGGCCGGGCCGGCAAGACGGGCCAGTCGGGTACTGGTGCTTCTTTTGGCATCCAGATGCAACAGAAGCGTCCAGCCTCTCTTGGCGTATTCCACTCCCAGACGGGTCAGAATGGCTTGCTTGCTTCGGTCGGAATCTCTCTCAAAGAAGTCGGCATCCAAGGCATGGTCGGCAAAGCGGCAGCCTGCCGCCGAGAAGCGGTCTAAAAGATGAGAGACGGCTTTGAGATAGGAATGGGTATCGGTGATCTTCTCCCCGGTCTTGGCTTCGATCTCTGCCATCCGCTCGGGGGTGGGTGCCAATAGGTTGTCGCCTCGAAGAGAGGGGGCAACCGTTTTGCCGTCAAAGGGCGTCAGATCATCCAAAAGAGAGGCCACGGGGGACTGGTATTCCACACCGAAGCGAGAAAGGATGGCGTTGTTGGAAAATTCGGGGGAAGCCAGCATTTCTCCTGCCTTTTGGTAGATGATTTTTGCGGTCTCCTCACAGGGAAGCTCGTCGATTCCAAAGACGGTTGACAGCTCCATTCTGGCCCAGTCGTACACGGGATTGCCAGCGAGAGAGGGGAAAATCCTGCAAAACCGCAAGAATGTTTCATAAGGCTCGGCCTTTCCCGTGATGAACTGCTCCTCCACACCGCAGATCCGCATCAGACGGTGCTTATACGGGTCAGAGGCAAGCCAAAGCTCGTACAGATTGTCAAAGCGCCGATCGGCGGCCACGTCTGCAACCGATACGTGGTTGTGGTAGTCGATGATGGGCAGTTCCTTGGCAGAATCGAAGTAAAGCCGCTCTGCGTTTTTGGTTTTCAATAAGTAGGTTTCTTTCATGCTTGTATCTCCTCACAGGCCGCTTTCGTCATTTCCAACAGCACAGGCAGGCCAACCTTTTTGTCTCCCCTGTGCCAGTTTTGCCAGTGGCCCTCCTCCAGTACCTTGCGCTCCTCGATCAGCGTTTTCAGGCACGAGCAGGCAAAGGCCCCCAGTGCTTTTCGCTCCTGTGCAGGTAGGGTGTCCCGTTTGAGCTTGGCGGCGGCAATGCTCCACTGGGTCAGCTTTTGCATATACCGAGCGGGATAGATGAAAAATTGCTTGAAGTAGGTTTGTGCCGTCTTCGGAATCTGTGCTTGGGCCTCGGTTGCCCGATGGTACAGTGCTTCAAACCGTTCTGCGCTGTCTTGCATGATCTGTAAGATCCGATCCTCCGGATCGGGGATCCCGATATGATGCTCCCCTTTCAGGGCACATTTTCCCACGTACGTCAGCTGTCCGTCGGTAGCGGCATTGCGGAGGAAGGGAAGCGTTTCGTACTCCCGATAGTAAAAATGCCAAGCCTTGGCGGCTTCCTTCAGCGGCTCGGTGCCAAAGTCGGCAAAGGCAGCGTAATAATCCCGACGCAGGGAATGGGCCGTCTCGGCTGCCTTGCCGAACAGCTCTTCGTCCAGCAGTTGCAGTTCTTTCTCCACATCAACGGTCAGCGGCGCTTGCAGGATTTTGGCATTCATGATGGCGGACAGGTGCAGGGGACGCACGTTGGAAATGTTCAAAATGGAGTAGGAAAGCCGTTGGCTTTTTGCGGCCTCACGGTAGCAATAGGCCATTTTGTGAGGATTGCATCCCTCGGACAAGTGAGGCCCCAGCGCCCAATAGCCTGCATGGTAGTAGAGTCCATAAAGGCGGTCGGTTTTGCTTGCCACGGAATAAAAATCCTCCCCAAGCATTTGATCGATTCCGAAATCCGAGAAGACGGGGATGGTGTTTTGGGGCAACTGCAAAAATCCCTTGCCATACAGCTCCGAGCCTTCGTTCCAAAGGGTTGCGGTGCTGTCAAACCGATCGGTGTGCATCGCCTCGCAGATGATGTTGTACTGTGTTTGGATGGCATCGGTGATGATGGCTCCCCGAGCCTCCATGGATACGGGTGCTTTGGGATCGGCTTTCCAAAGGGCTTGGTCTCCCTTGCCTCGCAACCCCAGCTGCCAAATGACCCGATCGCCGTATTTGGCCCACTTTTTCGCATAATAACGCCAAATTTCTTCCATACGGCTGCGATTGCTGATAAAGGAGACCGTCTCTCCCTCACATCCGTGCTGTTTGAGGTATTTGTCTGCGCCGAAAAAGGAAACGCCCATGGGTTCTACGTGGTGTTGAGAGAGATACAAGCCCCGTCGGCAGACCGTGTCGGCCAGGGTTTCCTCGTCTGGATTGTCAATGTCCACAAAGGAGGAGGGGATCACCAAGTTGATCTCCAAGCGCAGGGCGGTCTCTAAGATCATATCCAACACGTCGGTTGCCATGACGTTTTGATAGAAACGGTAATCGATGTCACGGCGTCCTCCGCTGATCTTCCAATCGGTCAGCAGATCCTCGTCGTTCAAAAACCAGCCTCGGAAACGGATGGGGCGTTTGGCAGAGGAAAAGCTCTGTTCCTCCAGCAACAATTCCTCCCGCTCTTCCGGGAACCGATCCACCAGACGGTAAACGGGCAAGATTTGCAAGCATTTGGTGGCAAAGGCATAGATGCCGAACACCGTTCCAAGGGGATCGGTGCCCGTGATCGTCACCCCGTCTGCTCGCACGGCAACGGTGTAGGCTTCGGCCTCGGTGCCGCAAACGGTTTGGATCTGTATGCTTGTGCGGGAGACTCTCTCGGCAAAGGAAAAGCCGGTTGCCTTGCCCGACAGGCGGCGCAAATTGCTTTGCAGGTCGCAAGCGGCCAATCGCACGGCCTCGCTTGTGTCAGCATCCATCACGATGGCCACGTCATGATCTCGGTCAAATAGCTTCATGGTTTACTACCTCTTTTTGCTTCGTTGTGTTCAGTATAGCACAAGCCCTATCACCGTACAAGGGCAGATGCGATATTTTTTAACACAATTCGATCATTTTTTGTTGACAATCTTTCTCCGACGGTGTACAATAGGTTTGAGGTGATGGTATGAAATATCGATACGATTTGCAAGAGGCCGGTTTTACGGTTGAAAACATTGACATTCAAAACGTGTCCCGCCCCCAAAATTATCGGGTTTGCTTCCGAAACGGCCGTATGAAGCACGGTTTGATCTATACGGTCAGCGGACAGATGTGCTACGTCTTTCACACGGGAGAGAAGACTTCCCTTTTTGTTAACGGGGGAGAGCTGGTCTTTATCCCCAAGGGCTGTGTCTATACGGGGGTCTATCTGGAGGAGAATACCGAAATAAAAATTATACAATTTGATATCGCAAGCGGAGTGCTTCCGGACGATCTTTCGGCTCCCGTCAAGCTGGAGATTCCCGATGCGGGAGAGCTGGTAGAGGCGTTTTTTGAACCCATGAAACATCATACCTCCCACCATACGTTCTATTATCTTTCTTGCTTCTATCGTCTATTGTGGCAAATAGATGAGTGTCGTCAATATGTGCCGAAAAAATACAAAAAGCTCCAGCCTGCTCTCTCGGAAATGACCGAGTATTCGTATCAGAATCAAACCGTTTCTTATTATGCGGAGCTGTGTAATATCAGTGAGGTCAGCTTCCGTAGACTCTTTCGGGAATATACGGGGATGTCTCCGATTGAATACCGAAATGATATCCGCTTGACCAATGCAAGAAATAAATTGCAAAGCGGTGAGTATAACGTCTCGGAGGTGGCCGAGCTTTGCGGCTTCTCGAACCTCTCTTTCTTTATCCGCCTCTATAAAAAACGCTATGGCTATACCCCGAAAAAGGAGTGATTGCGGGGATGAGAGGATGCGGTTTTTCTT
>JAFTRT010000070.1 GCA_017462145.1 Clostridia bacterium | reverse complement strand
GCCATTGTTGCACCCGATTCCGCCCCCATTAAGCGTTTGATCCAAGATGCAAAGGACAGCGGCCGTGTCATCGACGTGTCCTGCGGACGGCGCACCCGTGCGGTGATCATCACCGACAGCGAGCACATTATCCTGTCCGCCATTCAATCCGAGACCATAGCAAACCGACTCACCGGCGGCGTAGATGCAGAGGATGAGACGGAGGAATAACACCGAAAGCAGAGGAAGCCAAATGAAGCAAGGACTGATGCTGGTGATCTCGGGGCCCGCTGGAAGCGGCAAGGGTACCGTGGTTCGCCACTTGTTGGAGAACGACGATTTCGTCTATTCGGTCTCCGCAACCACCCGTGCTCCCCGCCCCGGCGAGGTAGACGGCGTCAATTATCATTTTCTGACCAGAGCAGAATTTCTCCGCCGCTTGGAAGCGGATGAAATTTTGGAATACACCGAGTACTGCGGTAATTTCTACGGAACCCCCCGTAAGGAAGCCGAGGCTGTTTTGGCCCAGGGAAAAAACCTGATTCTTGAGATCGAGGTAGAGGGAGCCGAAAATATCAAAAAGAAATTTCCCGATGCGGTACTGGTGCTGTTGCTTCCTCCTTCCTTCGCCGTGCAGGAGGCACGGTTGAGAGGACGGGGAACCGAGACCGAAGACAAGATTTTGGCACGCCTTGCCAGAGCCCATGAGGAGCTGCTGGTAGCCGACCGCTACGATTACGTGGTCTATAACCACGACGGACAGGACGGTGAATGTGCCAAGCAAATTCTTGCCATCGTTTGTGCCGAACAGGCTGCCATGAAACGAAATCCCGACGTAGCCGACCGCTACTTTTCGGAACGATAAATCACCACACTACATATAAGATCCAGACAGAAAAGGAGAACATTATGCTTTATCCCACCATCAGCGAACTGACCGGAGACGATTTCAACCGCTACGAGCTGGCACTTGCCACTGCAAAGTGTGCCCGTCTCATCACCAACGAATACGTGCGTCAGCGTGAGGCCGCCGAGCGTGCCGCAACCGGCAACAAGGAGACCGACCGCAATCTGATGAATATGATCAACAAGGAATACCGTGACGAGAAGGCAGTCAAGAATGCCATCACCCGTATCCATAAGGGTGAGTATAAGATCGTCCGTGTAGAACAGACCGAGGCACCTGCACAGACCGCAGAGGCAACGGCTGACGAAAACGAGAACGCAGAGGCGTAATGCGCCGACGTACCGGGAGGACGCCATGCCCGAATATGCAGGAATCCACATTTTGAAAAGTCCTTATCACATTGATCAGGCATTTGACTATTTTCTCCCGCCCCATCTCCGCAGCCATATCGCTGTGGGCGACTTTGTAACCGTTCCCTTCGGAAACGCCAATCGGCAGGTGTTGGGTCTGACCGTATCGCTCAAGGATACGCCCGATGAGCCTGCCCGAGAGCATAAGCCCGTGCTGTCTCTGTGCAGCAAGGAGCTCTCGCTCTCCCCCGAACTGTTGGGGCTTTGCTTCTTTATGAAAGAACAGACCCTTTGCACCGTGGGAGATGCTGTCCGTGCCATGCTTCCCTCCGCTGCGCTGACCAAGCCGGAGGAGGTCTATCGCTTGGCCGATGCGGACGGCACGGTACGTACCGGAGAGGAGCTTTATACCCCTGACGGCACGGCGCTTCTGATTTGCGAATGCATTCGCAAAAAAGGGAGCGTCGGCTTTGATTTCCTGAAATCCAAATTCGGCCCCGCCACCAAGGGTTCGCTCCGCCAACTGACGGAATCGGGCTTGGTGGTCAAGGATTACGCCTTTCGGGAGGCTTCCCAAAAGACCGTTTCCTGCTATCGCTTGGCCGTTCCCCCTCATCGGGCGCTCCAAATCGCAAACGGACAGGATTCCTCTGTTCGGTTGCGCTCTGAGGCGCACGGTGAAATCTTGCGCTTTTTGGCCGAATGTGACGGAGAATGTCCGGCGGAAAAGGAGATTGCCGAGGCCTGTCGTGTGACGGCGGCACAGCTTCGTGCCCTGTGCGACAAAGGCTTGGTGCAAAAGGTCCTGCGCCCCGTTGACCGTAGCTTGGATCCCCTCACTGCGGGAGAAAGGAAACCCTTTGTACTCAGCGAGGAACAAGCCCGTGCCTTTGAGACCCTTCGCACACTGGCAGACAGCGGCGAACCCAAGGGTGCATTGCTTCACGGCGTAACGGGAAGCGGAAAGACCTGCGTGATGATGGCACTCATCGATCACGTGCTGGCTTCCCAAAGGAGTGTAATCCTGCTGCTGCCCGAGATCGCCCTGACCCCCCAGACCCTTTCTCTCTTCTGTTCCCGCTATGGAGAGCGGGTGGCCATCATCCATTCCGGTCTCTCCGAGGGCGAACGGCTGGATACCTACCGACGGATTCGAAGCGGAGGGGCAGATGTGGTCATTGGAACCCGTTCTGCCGTCTTTGCCCCCCTGACCAATTTAGGCTTGATCATTTTGGACGAGGAGCAGGAGCACACCTATAAATCCGATATGAATCCCAAATATCACGCAAGAGACGTGGCTCGCTATCGCTGTGCCAAGAATCGGGCGCTGATGCTGTTGGCCTCTGCCACCCCCTCCTTTGAAAGCTATTACAAGGCACAAAAAGGGATTTATACCTTGATTTCCCTTCGTTCTCGCTTTGGAAAGGCCGTACTTCCCAAGACCACCATCGTGGATCTTCGGAAAGAACCCCAAGCAGGAAACACCTCCCCGTTGGGAACGCTGTTATGTCAACGACTGATCAAAAACCGACACGATGGCAACCAATCGGTGCTCTTTCTCAACCGACGGGGCTATCATCATTTTGTCAGTTGCCGAAGCTGCGGCAAGGCAGTCAGCTGCCCAACCTGCAGCGTTTCCATGACCTATCATACGCTGGGACGCTCCTACGAGCAGGGCGAGCTCCGCTGTCACTGGTGTGGCAGAAGAATGCCCGTTCCCACTACGTGCCCCGATTGCAAGAGTGAACATTTGGCACGCTTTGGCTACGGAACCCAACGAGTAGAACAAGAGCTGAACGAGCTGTTGCCGGAGGCCAAGGTCTTGCGCATGGATACGGATACCACCACCGCCAAGCATTCCTACGAGGAGATGTTGGGATGCTTCCGACGGGGAGAAGCCGATATTCTGTTGGGCACACAAATGGTCACCAAGGGACACGATTTTCCCAACGTAACCCTGGTGGGCGTGCTGTCGGCCGATTCCTCTCTCTTTTTGGACGACTACCGTGCCGCCGAGCGCACCTTTGCCATGCTGACACAGGTCATTGGCCGTGCGGGACGAGCCGACAAGCCGGGAGAGGCCATTATCCAGACCACCAATCCTGCTCACGAATGTATTCGACTGGCCTGCGAGCAAAATTACGACGCCTTTTACCAAAACGAGATCCGCCTGCGGCGGGAGCTGTTGTTCCCTCCCTTCTGCGATATCGTCTTGATAACCCTGTCCTCGGCAGATGAACCGGAGCTTTTGAAGGCGTCCTCTATGCTGGCAAACCGTTTACAGGAGGAATTGAAGGGAGAGTACAGTGACCTTTGGGCCACGGTCTTCGGCCCGTTCGAGGCCCCCGTTTATAAAGTGGAAAACAAATACCGCATTCGCTTGGTGGTCAAGTGCCTGTTGGGAAAGCGGTCCCGTGGGCTGTTTGCCGCCTTGCTTTCGGAATTTTCCGGTTCGGGCGTGAAGGGTCTTGCGGTTTCGGTGGACTTCAATCCCTCCACCCTTTGACACCCTTTCCTATTTTTTGACCAATCTATTCAACAATACTATTGATAAATCGGAGTTTCTATGGCTAAACTAAAAATCAGAAAGATCGGTGACGACGTTCTGCGAAGCGTCTGCCGCCCCGTTGATCGCATTACCCCTCGCATTTTGACCCTCTTGGACGATATGATCGAAACCATGCGTGCCGCTGACGGCGTGGGCCTTGCCGCCCCCCAGGTAGGCGTTCTTCGCCGTGTGGTGGTCATTGAGACCCCGGATGAGGGATTGATCGAGCTCATCAACCCCAAAATCATCGCCTTTTCCGGTGAACAGGAAAGCGAAGAGGGCTGTCTGTCTGTTCCCGGACGTTGGGGCGTAACCCGAAGACCGATGCACGTGACCGTGAGAGCGTTGAATCGCAAGGGCGAGACCGTAGATATTACAGGGTCCGGCCTGTTGGCCAAGGCCTTTTGCCATGAGTTGGACCATCTGGACGGCAAGCTATATGTAGACTGTGCCATCCGCATGGTGGATAACGATTGACGGAGGCCACCATGAAAATCGTATTTATGGGAACCCCCGATTTTGCCGTTTTTTCCCTGCAAGCACTGTGCAACGCCCCTCATCATGAGGTCATCGCAGTGGTCACTCAGCCCGACAAGCCCAAGGGACGGGGCTATGCATTGCTCCCTCCTCCCGTCAAGGTCTTTGCCGAGGAAAAAGGAATTCCCGTCTATCAGCCTGCCACTCTGCGTGACGAGGCCTTTGCCAATCTGCTGGAAGAACTGTCCCCCGACCTCATCGCGGTGGTGGCCTACGGAAAGATCCTCCCGCCCAACGTCCTGCAATTTCCCACCTACGGGTGCATCAACGTCCACGGTTCTTTACTGCCCGAATATCGGGGTGCCGCTCCCATGCAACGTGCCATTCTGGATGGAAAGGCCGTAACGGGGATCACCACCATGTATATGGCAGAGGGCATGGACACGGGAGATATGCTTCTCAAGGGCGAATGTTCCATTGAAGAAGCTGACAATTTTGAGACCATTCACGATAAGTTGGGTGCTTTGGGAGCCGATTTGCTCCTCCGAACCGTAGACGGCCTGGCAGAAGGCACCTTGACCCGCATTCCCCAAGAGGAAGCGCTGGCCACCTATGCGGCCAAAATCACCAAGGAAGATTGCTTGGTCTGCTT
>JAFTRT010000069.1 GCA_017462145.1 Clostridia bacterium | reverse complement strand
TTATCGACACCGCACACCGCCTTGTGAGCCGCAGGATCCATCAGCTTCAGATCGTACAGCACGTAGTCGCACACCGACAATGCACGCTCAAAGGTAGCAGACGGTGCATAGCCTGTGGTCTGAAGTGCCACCGAAAGTCCATCCAACCGTTGGGCACAAGCCATCACAAAATCGGTCTGGCAAAGAGGCTCACCGCCGGAGAAGGTCACGCCTCCTCCCGTCGCACGCAGAATCTCCGCATTTTTTAAGATTTTTTCCGCCAAGGCATCGACGCTGATATCCTCTCCGCTCCTGCGAACCAGGTTGCGGGGACAAGCCGCCGCGCTCCGTTCGGTAAGCCGCAGGACATCTCCCGTCCGCTCCCCCACACGCTCGCAGGCACCGCAGCCCGTACAGCCGTTGACGTTGCGCATATATTCCACCTCAAACCGCTGTCCCTCCGGATTGTGACACCACGGACAGCGCAAGGGGCATCCCTTCAGAAAGACGGTCATCCGAATTCCGGGGCCGTCAAAGGTAGAAAACTCTTCTATGGAAAAGATCCGTCCGGTCTCGGTTGCCATCTTCCTCACCTCCTTTTCAAAACGGTTCCTTCTACGCATATTGTAGCGTTCTTTTGAAAATATTGCAAGTCGTTTTTTGCGAAATAGTAGCCAAAATTTGATAGATTGATCCCAAAGAGGTCTTTTTTTGCTTCCAAAAGGAAATTGAGCTCCCCGTTTCTCCTGTTTTGAGAAACGGGGAGCCATTCTTACAACGACAGTGTCTGAACCGAGCCACGGGAGAAATCCACCGTGCAAATACGCTTTTGGCCATCCTTGGCAATTTGGAAATTCACGATTCCCGTTCCTTGGGCGGTAGCCGTTTCTCCTTGGATGGAGAGCACCTCTCCGTCCTCACTTTCCGGCCACAGCGCACTGTGACCGTCGGACACACATTTGATCAGCACACCGAAGGGCAAGGTCAGGTCATAGCGATCCGCTCCAACCCGAACGGTAGCGTGACGCATCAGCTTGGGATCCCGATACCAGTCGGTGGCAAGAAAATACAAGTGTCTGATTCCGTCCTTTTGGTCATAGGCGGCAAACTCCACGTTGGGTGCACCTTCCGCCCAAACGGCTTCTTTGGCCAGTTCCTGTTCCATCAGCCGCTTCATTTCCGCCTCATACAAAGGCCGAATGGCGGCATGGGAGGGATAATCCTTGGTGTTAAACAAAAGGATCTCTCCCTTGCCTACACAGTACCGACAGAGCAACGGCGTTCCATCGTCTGCGGTGAGCAAGACTTCATCGGGAGTCTTGGGATTGATGCAAACCGAAGCCGTTTGCCCTCCCACGGTGACATCACGGAAGATCGGCTCTGCTCCTTGACACCAAGACATCCCATGGTGTTCAAAGGCCAGTTCGCCTCGTCTGAGTTCCTTCACCGTATCGGTCACCGTCAAATGTGCTCGGGTCAAAAGCAGCTTCCCTCCTTGTCTGACATAGGAGAGCATCTGCTTGGCATCTTCAGCCGTACAACGGTTGTAGGACAGGAAGATCAGAGCTCGGTATTGCTTCCATGCCTTCAGGCTTGCCTCGGCAGAAACAGCATCTACGTTGCCGTAGGGCGTTCCGCTGTGGTATCCCTGAGGCTGATCATCGGGGCAGTTGTGGACATACATGCGCTCCACAGGCTTACATTCGGGATACAGCACGGTCAACAGATCCCAGCTGTCCTCCGCAGGGGTTTGGGGATCGGGTCTGCGCCCCCAGGTTCGATCCTTCCCAAAGAAGGTGGTACCATCGTCTCTTCCGTGGAGCAACGCCACGGGAGAGCAAAAGTCTCCGCTTCGGGTATGGGTGGATACGTAGCGGTAAAAATCCTGTTGCTGCTTGAGGTGTCCCAAGCAAGCAGAGCTGAACCGATGATGATGCTCGTAATATTCCTCCAGATGCCAAAGCCCCTCCTCGGTATTGATATCGGTGGCACCCAGCAAATAGGAAGCGTACAGTGCCAAGCGATATCGGCGGTAACGGGCCTCACTTTCATGAGGCGTGGTGGACCACTGCACCGCATGGTGAACACCGTAGGTGGGCATAGAAAATTCCTTGGCTACCCCTCGCAAAAAGCCCATCAAAGGC
>JAFTRT010000068.1 GCA_017462145.1 Clostridia bacterium | reverse complement strand
GACTATATGGTAAAGCCCGTCAACGTCAATGAAATGGTGTTGCGAGTGGGAGCACTGCTGCGCCGTTCGCAGATCGCCCACGAGCGCAAGCTGACGATGGGGGGAACGCTGATGGAATGTGATTCTTTGACGGTCACCACCGCTGATGAACAATTGATCCTGCCGCAAAAGGAATTTATGCTTCTTTATAAAATGGCTTCGTCCCCCGGCCGTATCTTTACCCGTCAACAGTTGATGGATGACATTTGGGGCTACGATGCCGGATCAGATACCCACACGGTGGACGTTCACATCGGCCGTCTGCGTGAAAAATTCGGTGACAATCCGGATTTCAAAATCGTGACCATGCGAGGCGTGGGTTATAAAGTGGTGAAGCAATGAAAAAGATCGAGTTGGAGGTTAGTCAGATCAAACAAGAAGCCGAACGCATCAGCAAAAAGCTGAGCATCGGCTGGCAGATCTCACTGATCGTAATTTTGGAGATCACCGTGGCCATCGTGTTGGCAACGGGTCTGTCCTATTTTTTAACCGCACAGTTTAAGGCTTTGGCCAGTCTTCCCTTGGTACTTTGGATCGTCATTTTCGGTGTAGCCATCGGATCCACCATTTCCATCTTCGTCAACCGTGCCCTTCTCTCCCCCATCCGACGGTTGGAGCATGCCATGCGGCAGGTCACGGATGGAAATTTTGCAGTTCAGCTGGAGCCTGCCAGCCGCTACGGTGATATTGAAAACATTTACAAGAGCTTCAATCTGATGACCGAGGAACTGGCCGCCACCGAGATTCTCAAAACCGATTTTGTATCCAACGTGTCCCATGAGATCAAAACGCCCATCAGCGCTATTGAGGGCTACGCCTCCCTGTTGCAAGGTGACGATACCCTGAATGAGGAGCAACGGGAATATGCGGAAAAGATTCTTGCCAACTCCAACCGTCTGTCAGAGTTGGTTGGCAACGTCCTTCTGCTGTCCAAGATCGACAATCAAGCCATCAACACCCATTCCGAGGTCTTTGCCTTGGACGAACAGATTCGCCATTCCATCCTGCTGTTGGAGCCAAAGTGGGCACCAAAGGAGATCGAATTTGAGGTGGAGCTGGACAGCATCCGCTGCGAGGGAAATAAAAGCTTGATGGTACACATTTGGAACAATCTCATCGGCAACGCCGTCAAATTTACCCCCGACCAAAGCAAGGTCACCGTCCGTCTGTATCAAGCCGAGCAGGAAATCTGTTTTTCGGTGGAGGACGAAGGGTGTGGGCTGGATGAGGAAACGCAAAAGCATATGTTTGATAAGTTTTATCAGGGAGATACCTCACATAAGCAGGAAGGAAACGGCTTGGGACTTGCCTTGGTCAAGCGCATTACATTGCTGTATGGCGGCAGGATCGCAGCAGACAATCTCCCCATCGGAGGATGCCGTTTTTCGGTCTTCTTTCCCATCACCCCCCGTTCGTAACCCATAGGCCGTTGTATCACAACGGCCTTTTTTCAACAAAAATTGATTTTGACGTGAACTGGGGTTGAGGTTTCTCCTGTATCATGATATCGGATTCCAAAAAAATGGAGGACGGTACATGAAGCAAGCAACAAAAAATGAAAAACACTCGCATCGTGCAGACGTTACCTATCTTGACCTGTTTTGGCTGTTTTTATTCGGCAGTGTCTTGGGTTTCTTGTTGGAAGGGGTTTGGAGCATCTTCAAGCGAGGGCAATGGGATAACCATTCCGCTACGGTTTGGGGACCCTTTTGCATCG
>JAFTRT010000067.1 GCA_017462145.1 Clostridia bacterium | reverse complement strand
AGTTCTTTGGAGGTTTGGAACCGCAATGTTTGCGTAGCAAACTTGCCCCGAAGCGAAGCGGAGGATGTCTTATCAAGAAAGGTTCCAAAAAACGCATCCCCACATCCCCGCATCCCTCTCAAAACCGCTTGGCATATCCACAGCGGCGGCAGAGGTCTTCCGCAGCACGGCGGCGGCGAAAGCCATCTCGCATGGCAACGGCTTTGGACGACATCAAAATTTCGGAAAGCTCCTGTTGAAACACATTGCCCAAGGCCAACGTCCCCTCACTGTCCAGACAGCAAGGCACCACGGTTCCGTCTGCCAAAATACCGAAATGGTCCTGCAATCCGTAGCAAAAGACCTCCTCGCCTCCATCCTCTGCCTCGGCATCGGGCCAGGCGAAGCGATCCCCCCATTCCACGTGAAGCTTATCCCGAATGCGGATCCCCTTGGTGTTTTCCGCCCACTCGCCCATCAGCCGTTTGCGAAGAAAGGCCAACATCCTTTCGTTCTGCCCTCCGTCACAGCCGCAATTCCATAGGCGAAGCACTACGATGATCCCCCTCTCTGCGGCACGCTCGCCGAACGCCGCCACCTTGGACAAATAATCCACCATCGCTTCCTCACCGCCCTCCTCCAGGCTGTGCAAGGAGATGCTGATTTTCCGCAGGGGCGTTTCCAACAGTGCTTCGCCTCCCCCGGCCAACAGCGTTCCGTTGGTGGTCAGCACAGGCAAAAAACCGTTCTCCGCCCCCATACGAATGAATTGAGGCAGCAGCGGATGGGTCATCGGCTCTCCCATCAAATGAAAATACAGATACCGGGGCTGTTCCGGCAACCGACAAAGGGCACGCAATACGTGGGAAAACTCGGTCTCCGACATCCTCCTCGGTGTGCGGTGGTGCCCGTGACAAAAGGAACAATGCAAATTGCAACCATTGGTGATCTCAACGTATGCTCTGGAATACATCAGTGCCTCCTCCTTGAGTTCCTTTTCGTCCCCGAAAAGCAACGGGGGTCATCCGAACGTGCTTCTTGAACTGACGGGAAAAATGAGAATCGCTTTCATAGCCACACATACGAGCAACGGCAGAAACGGGCAGATCGGTCTGTAACAGAAGTGCCTTGGCTCGCTCGATCCGTGCATGAATGATATCATCCATACAGGAGCGACCAAACATTTTTTTATAGGTCGCCTGAAAATAGGAAGCCGACAGTCCCACCTTAGCCGCCAACTCGTCAATGGTGTAGGCTTGGTCCACGTTGGTGTATAGAGAATACCGAAGCTCCCGTATGGCATTTTTGGCAGAGCTGTTCAACGGAATGGCTTTCGCCTCCTCCATGGCCTGCGCCAATTTGATCAAAAAATACCGCAACAAAAGGTTAATGGATTCTTCACGGTGAGCCGTCTTGGAATGCCGTTCCACACAAATGTACCGATGCAGATTCAAAAAAATCGACGCATCCAGATCGGGAAAGGGTACGCCGGAAGGAATCCCAAGAGAATCGATCCACGCCATTTCCTCCTCATTTGCATCAAAATGGATAAAATCATCCGCATAGAGATGGCCTGCCGCCATGAAATGCTGCGGCTGACCCTTGCGGAAAAACACCGTCGTCTCGGCAGGATAGCGTTTCATATTTCCGTCCGTGATCAAGATGATCGGTGTGCGAGTGTAAATAAACAAATTGTCTCCCGAACCCATGGGACGGTTGATGATAAACGTCTTATCGTGAACCAAATTGATGTCACAGGTGTTGATCTTCATGTTTCCCTCTTGCACAATCGTATGATTTTTGTGTTTTCAAAATAGAATTGATCAAAAAGTGAATGGGATTTTCTATTGCTCCCATCGCTGATATTGTGTATAATAAAAGTAGAACCCAAGGAAATTATAGCACAATTCCCATACCTTGTCAAGAAAGAGAGGAAAGTTCATGAAAATCACATTCAGTCAAAAAAACAGAATCGGTCAAGCCGATAAAATGATTTACGGACATTTTTTAGAGCATTTTCATCGTCAGATCTACGGAGGCGTTTACGATCCCACCTCCAAATTTTCCGATGAGGACGGCTTCCGCACCGACGTGCTGGATGCTCTGCGCCGCATCAAGCCCCCGATCATCCGTTGGCCGGGCGGCTGCTACGTATCGGCTTACGATTGGCATTTTGGCGTAGGCAAGGAGCGAATCCCCACCTATGACAAGGCTTGGCGAGTGGAAGAATCCAACGAGTTTGGAACCGACGAATTTATCAAGCTCTGCCGCAAACTGGATTGTGCCCCCTACATCTGCACCAATGCAGGTACGGGAACCCCCGAACAAATGAGCAACTGGGTGGAGTACTGCAATTTGAAGAACATGGGTCCCTTTGCCAAGGAGCGGATCGCCAACGGCTATCCGGAGCCCCATAAGATCAAATACTGGAGCATCGGAAACGAAAACTGGGGCAAACATGAAATGGGATCCAAGGATGCCACCGAATGGGGTCGGCTCGTCCGGGAATCGGCCAAAATGATGCTCCGTGTCGATCCCACGCTGGAGCTTTCTGCCGCCTCCATCGGAAGCTTGGATTGGAATTTGAATCTGCTCCGCACCGCAGGGGAGTTTTTGGACTGGATCTCTCTGCACGGCTATTGGTCATGGCCCGCTTCCGACGGATTGACCTTCCCCGATTACAATACCTTGATGCTCCGTACCGGAACCGACATCAGCCGTTGCATCGATGGAGCACGAGCCCATCTGGTCTCCCTTGGCTTGGAAAAGCGAATCAAAATCTCCTTTGACGAATGGAATCTGAAGGGCTGGTATCACCCCAACGTGATGGACATTCACAACCGTGCGCCCAAGCGGAATGAGGACGAGGAATTCTATCAAAACGAGGTCATCGGCGCCAGAGACAAGAACGATGTCAATCGCAACTATACCATGGCGGATGCCGTCTTTGCTGCCACCTTCCTCCATCTGTGTCTGCGCAATTGCGATATCGTTGGCATGGCCTGCTTCGCCCCTGTGGTCAATACGAGAGGTGCCATCTACACCTACGAGGACGGCATCGTTCTCCGCCCCACCTTCTTCGTATTTGAGCTGTACGCCAACCTGCTGAAGAGCACGGTACTGAAGATTTGGTCGGAAGGCGTTCCCACCCTCTGCGGCATGGACGGAAACAAGCAAAAGACGGTCGATACCGTTGATCTGGTGGTCACCTATGAAAACGGCGAATACGCCATTGCTGCCGTCAACAAGGATGCCACGAAAGAAATCACCTTGGATCTCCGCCTGTTGGACGGTGCCCCCACGCAGATGCGACACCACGTACTCAACGGCCCCACCACCGATTCCTATAATGACGTAGGCCACACCGAGGTTGGTGTTACCGCCTCCGACTGGACGCCTTATACGACTACCGTGGTTCTGCCTCCTCATTCGGTGAACGTCATCGTGCTTCGTTAACCGCACATCAAAAAGCACCGTTTCGCAAAGAAACGGTGCTTTTGTCGTCCGAACTGTCTTCGGTCAATGGGTCAGCAAGAGCATTGTCACAAACAGAAGAGCGATCACCCAGGAGCTCACCTTGATCTTTTTGATATCACCGCAAAATACGCTGATGACGATATAGGAGATCAGACCAAAGGCAATTCCGTAGGAAATATTGTAGGTAAAGGGCATCATGGAAAGGGTGAGAAATGCGGGAACGGCAATCCGAAAATCATTCCAATCAATATTTTTAATGGAGGCCATCATCAAGATTCCCACGTAGATCAAGGCCGCTGCGGTGGCACAGCCCGGCACTAACTGTGCAATGGGGCTGAGAAACATGGCGATGAAGAAAAACAAACCGCAAAAGACCGAGGTCAGACCCGTTCGTCCTCCGGCAGCTACGCCGGCATTCACCTCGCTGAAGGTGGTCACGGTAGAGGTACCGCAAATCGCTCCCGTCGTGGTAGCAATGGCATCCGAAAGCATGCCTCGATTCATGTTGAGGGGTTCGCCCTTTTCGTCCAACAGATCGGCTCGCTCGCAAGCCGCATACAGCGTACCGAGGGTATCAAACATATCCACCAAGCAAAAGGCCAAGGCGGTCGTGGCAATGGTCAGGGCAAGATTGGCCGCTCCGTTTTTCTCAATATAAGAAGAGAAATCAAAGCCGTCCTTGAACACCGCAAACAGAGATTGTGTACCAAAGTCCCGAAAAGCCTCAACGGGGCTGATGAGCTTCAGATCCAAATTGGCATAAAAGCCCTCCACTGTCAGACCCAGCAGATAATACAGTGCCATGCCGCCCACGATACCGATAAGCACCGATCCTCGGATCTTTTTATGTGCCATGATCACAATTGCCAGCAACGTACAAAGGGCAACCACCATGGGCATGATGTCTCCCCAGCTTCTGGTAAGCAGATTGAAGGAGGCCAGATCCACCGCCGTGGAGGCATCCGGCACGACAATCCCCGCATTTTGCAGCCCCAGCAGTACGATAAACAGTCCAATGCCCGACGGAATGGCCACCAAAACAGCGTGCGGCAGTGCATCGAAAATCTTTTTCCGAAGCCCCGTGACCGTCAGCAAAATAAAGGCAACTCCCTCGATCAAAACCAAAACCAAGGCGTTGGCATAGGTCAGCCCAAAGCCGATACAGGCAGTATAAACAAAAAATGCATTCAAGCCCATGCCGCTGGCCTGTGCCAAAGGAAGATTGGAAAGCAGTCCTGCCAGCACCGTACCCACCACCGCAGAAATCGCCGTGGCAATGTAAACGGCACCGTAGGAAACGCCAAGGGGATTGGAACCGTCACCAAAGGGATCGGCAAACATATTGGCATTCACCATCAAAATATAAACCATGGCGAAAAAGGTCGTCATTCCTGCGATAAATTCGGTTTTGACCGAGGTTCCTCGCTCCTTTAGCTTAAAAAAACGCTCCATGTAGGTCTCCTTTGCTTGTTCCCTTCCTGCTCTCTGCACGGAAACGAGATCGGCTTTGCCGCAACAACCCACGGTTTGACAAAGCTCGTCTTGATTACGGCTATTATAACACAAAACCGCATTTTTTGCAAGAGCTTTCCATGGCATCAAAAAACTTTTTCAAAGCAAAAGAAAAAAGGCGGTGCTATGCACCACCTTTTTATGTAGTCACGCCAAAATCGTAACTTCTTTCTTGACAATGACCGTAATGAGGTCGATCAACCAAAAGATGCCGAAGAAGTTACCCGTTACGAGCTGCAAAACGCCCACGACGATCCCCACTGCGTCACCCTTGCTGATACGGTACAGTGCACCGTAAATGTCATAAACGACAACCAACAAAATCTTCACAATCCAAGGAAGTCCGCTGAGAGTCTTTCTGAATTCTGCCATTGTAAAATACCTCCGTTAAAAGATTTACAGTATTATTGTACACCAAAATCAACAAAATGTCAATACTTATTACGTTTTTTTGTGATCGTGCTCCCTTTTTTCGTTGCTTTTTTATATATCCCATGATATAATAATATTACCATCATTTGAAACCAATCTCGGGAGACTTCATGAAGCAAAAACTGGAACGAAAATACGGACTTTTTACCGCCATCTGCATGGTGGTAGGGATCGTCATCGGCTCGGGTGTCTTTTTTAAGGCACAGGATATTCTCAAATATACCGGCGGAAATATGCTCATCGGTGTTCTTGCTTGGATCATCGGCGGCACCGTCCTCATCAGCTGTTCCTTGGCCTTTGCCAATCTGGCAGGTCGGTATGAGCGGAACAACGGTGTAGTAGACTATGCCGAGGCCGTGGTAGGTCAACGGTACGGCTATCTCATGGGCTGGTTTCTTTCCACCATCTATTATCCCAGCCTGACATCGGTGCTCGCCTTTGTCTCCGCACGATATACCTTGGTGTTGTTCAACCCCAACGCAGACATAACGGGAGGGCTTTGCATGGCCCTTGGTGCTTTTTATATCTGTGCTTTCTATGCCATCAATCAGATCGCACCTCGCTTGGCGGGCAAATTTCAAGTCGGTTCGACGGTGATCAAGCTCACCCCCTTGGTGATCATGGCGGTCGTCGGCTTGATCGTCGGATTGATCAACGGCAATACCGCACACGCCTTCGATCTCTCGGTTCCAACCGTCAATTCCGATTCCACCGGCGTTTTTGCGGCGGTGGCGGCAGCAGCCTTTGCCTACGACGGATGGATCATTGCCACCTCAATCAACGCAGAGCTGCACAACCCCAAGCGCAATCTGCCCATTGCTTTGACAGTGGGTGCCGTCATCATTATCAGTATCTATATCCTTTATTTTGTGGCATTGGCAGGAGCCGCCCCCGTGGAAACGCTGATGGAACACGGCTCCACCGTGGCATTTACCAATCTCTTTGGCAACGTGGCGGGTACCATCCTCAATGTTTTCGTGGCCGTCTCCTGCCTCGGCACCCTCAACGGTCTGATGCTTGCCACCACCCGAGGAATGTATTCCATTGCCGTCCGAGGTCAAGGCCCTGCTCCCCAAAAAATGTCCGCATTGGATCCCGTCTCCAATACGCCAACTAATTCCGGATTGATCGGCCTGTTGCTCATCGGCTTTTGGTATCTTTATTTCTACGCATCTCAGCTTGGCGGCGTGTTGGGCGTATTGGGATTTGATTCCTCCGAGCTGCCCATTATCACCATCTACGCCATGTATATTCCCATTTTTGCCGTATTCATTTGGAAGGAAGGAAAAAAGCAGTTTTGGAAAAATGCCCTCATTCCCTCCATTGCCATCCTTGCCTCGGCCTTTATGGCGTTCTCGGCCTTTTATGCCCACGGGATCGCCCCCTACCGTAAGGCCGCGGAAGCAGGACGCTTCTCCTTCCCCGCCTTCATCTATCTGGCCGTATTCGCCGCAGACCTGATCATCGGCTTGATCTTTTATCGAAAGCAAGTAACAAGCGAGTGGGAAGAATAAGAAAGCCGTTTTCGCTCATGTCTGCCCCCACACGGCCCGTGTTCGGTCAAAAAAAGAAAAATAGCCTTATGAAGAATCTTCATAAGGCTATTTTTCTTGGTTGCGATCTTATTGAATCGTCTTTAGGATACCGGATTGCCCATCATATCCCGCCAGCCGTCTGCAGTATAGATCAGCTTCTTTTGCAAATCCGTGTCAAATAGCTCTTGGCCCAGTTGTGGGTAATAGCTTTGACGTTCCGCTGTGGTGCAAAGTTTTTTGTGGGTATTGTTGACCGTTTCAAAATTGATGCCGCAACCTTCCTCCCAAAACTGCATATCCACACGATTAGGCGTTTCGTAGCCATCATTGGCTACATAATCAATATGACCTACATAATCCCCCGGATTTTCTTCAACGGTATATCGACCGCCCAACTGGATCCAACCGGGAACCCGCTCAAAGCTGATGTTATATGCTTTTACACATTGTTTGTATTTGTTTTTTGCAAACTTCCACAAATTTGCATTTGCCTCGTCGCCGCAGTAGATCATTGTGATAGGATGAGCGACGACGCCGTATGCGCATGGATAATTATTAAAAGTAAATCCATACCTTCCGAATACGGCAACACATTTCTGCAACAAAAGATGCTCGCTGCCGATGGCAAAGCCTTGACCAAAGCCTTCCGCCTGACAGTTTTCCCATTTTTGCTCCCAACTATTATTGGAGCCGTATGTTCCCATGAATGCCACAAAGCCTTCCACCGGCAGTGTGGCTTTGACATCCCCCCAGCTTCCTCTCGTTTCACAAAGGCATTTGCATCGGCGCAGACCCATGGACCCCATATACCGACCGTCAAAGCAGATGATATTCTTTTGGTCGTCCGGAACGGTAACGTACAAATGCGCAAAAACATGATGGTTCCAGTTGATATCGGAGCCGGAGGCACAGCCAAATACAGAACAGCTTTCGTCACCCTTTACGGAATCATAGGCACTCTGCGTTACATGGATCACGGTGGATTCTGTATACTCGGATCCGGTGATCAAAATGCCGATATGGGTGAAACGGTTGGTGGCATTTCCAATCATGACCGCCACACGACCGTTTTTGTTTTCTCGGGGAAATGCAGAAATGTAGTAGTTTCCGGGAAGCAAAACAATTCGGATCCCTCTGATTTCACCGTTCTTCTCAAAGGCAATGCTGTCTACCGCAGCTTGGATCACATCTTGATCGTCCTGACCCTCACAAACATAATTTGCAAGTTGCTTGTCGCTCTCTAAAGAATCCACAGCAGCAATATACAAAGTATCGCTAAAAGACAACACGTTATTCTTCATACATCACACCTCGGTATTATCGTATAAACCGCAATCATACGACACGGTTTCCACTATTGTTCGGTCAACGACTCCCGGATAGGTCAGCCGTCCGACATAGCAAACTCCTGTAACTTCAAATTTGGCGAAGCCAATCATAAACACGCAAAGCGTATCATAACCGGTCACTCGTTTCGCAGATGGAGGACGGTACGTTATGAGTTTAGAGTTATGAATTTTGCTTCGCCAAATGTTATGATATACGCATTTCTGCCAAACGATCACAGTTGACTCGAGCTATGCTCAAATCATTCCCACTCGCTCCTAACTTTCTTAACCTAAACAATTTCGTTTAGATAATTTGGCTAAGATTATTTCAGTTATTCGTATTATCCATAACCCATTGGCTATCAGATTTTTTGTTGCCATAATGTTGCCAGTGAATTTTAAATATCGCCTTTATATTCAACCAAAATAGAAGCAGTATCTTTTAAAAATTCCACATAATGCTCGAAGTATGTAGGATCGCCTCTTTTTTTTCCTGTTTTATGTTCACTTATGAACTTAACGGGTGAAATATCGGTGGGCAATTATCCAACCTTACCTCTTACCAAGTTTTCAAATTCTTT
>JAFTRT010000066.1 GCA_017462145.1 Clostridia bacterium | reverse complement strand
CGTGCTCTTGTTTGCGTGGATGATGAATATGGAAAACGTTTGTCTGCCGATCTTGCGCTTCCCATTGCCACTTGCTCGGCATTGGCAGAGGACGGTTCGGATTTTTGGGCTGCCGATGTGCGTACGGAAGGGCTTTTGGGCTGTCACTACCGATGGCACTTACCCAATCAGGATTGTTCGGTATCCTTGCCTCTGGCAGGGAGCTTTGCTGTCATCAATTCGCTGTTGGCGGGAACAGCGGCGTATTTGCTGGGCGTTCCCACCGATGGGATCCTTTGCGCTCTGGAAGGGATGAACCCGATCCCCGGACGGATGGAAACGGTGCAGCTTGGAGCGCATGCAGACGTTTGCGCAGTGATCGATTATGCCCACACGCCGGATGCTTTGGAGCAATTGTTGCGGAGTGTCCGACAAGCGCGGAAGGGTGACGGGCGGATCCTTTTGCTGTTTGGTTGCGGAGGAGACCGTGACCGTTCCAAACGGCGGCAAATGGGGCAGATCGCCTCTCGCCTGTCGGATTTTGTGATCATCACCTCCGATAATGCAAGAGGTGAGGATCCGGTTGCGATTTTAGATGAGATCGAAAAGGGCTTGGATAAAGAAAAGCCATATATTCGCATAGAGGATCGTGAGACGGCGATCCGAGAAGCGGTCTCTTTGTGCCAAAGCGGAGACATCTTGGTGTTGGCAGGAAAGGGACATGAGACCTACGAGATTGATGCGACAGGGAAACATCCCTTTGACGAAAAAGAAATTGTGCGGCGAGCGTGGAAACAGAGAGGCCACCGCACGGGAAGGACGGACGAATATGAAGATCAGTGTCGGATGTAACAGCTTCACCATGGCAGAACTGGCGCATATTTGCGGCGGTATGCTGTGCTGTGTGGGCGGTGCGGGAAATAAAGACGTACCGTTCCGGTATATTTGTACCGATTCCCGTGAAACGGCAGAGGGCTCGCTGTTTGTAGCACTCAACGGTGAACGTGTGGACGGACACGATTATATCGGTGCCGCTCTTTCCCTGGGAACCGACTGTGTGCTTTGCGAGCGGATTCCCAATATGCTGAACGACCGCAAGTACGTTGCACTGGTTGTAGACGATTCCCTCCGTGCCCTTGGAGAATTGGCCAAGGCTTATGACCGCAGGATGAATCACAGAAAGGTTGCCATTACGGGCAGCGTGGGAAAGACGACCACCAAGGAGTTTGTGGCGGCCGTTCTGTCTCAACATTGCCGTGTTCATAAAACCGAGGGCAACTATAACAGTACCATTGGAATGCCGCTCTCCATGCTGACCTCTAAGAATGAGACCGAGGTTTCGGTTTTGGAAATGGGTATGAGCAATTTCGGAGAGATCGAGTATCTGTCTAAAATCGCAGAGCCCGATATTGCCATTGTAACCAACGTGGGCTCTTCCCACATGGAATACTTGGGCACGAGAGAGAATATCTGCCGTGCCAAAATGGAGATCGTCAAGGGCTTGAAGCAGGGCGGTACGCTGTTGCTGAACGGTGATGAGCCCCTTCTCCGCAGAGCCGATACC
Source organism: Clostridia bacterium (assembly GCA_017462145.1). Next base: position 5,522 of record JAFTRT010000066.1, on the reverse strand, counting down.
GAGGGCTTTGTTCCCCTGTACGTTGGTTTGGGGGCACATTGCGACGTTCGTGCCACCGATATTTTGTACGGTGACGGCAATACGGTCTTTACCATTCGATACGGGGGAAAGACGGTAGAACGGGTCATGATTCCCACCTTGGGCGAGCATAATGTCTATGCGGCATTGTTTGCCTATGCGGTCGGTGTGCTGAATGGCTTGAGTGACGAAGAGATCTGTAAAGGACTTGCAGGGTTCCGCCCTGTAGGCATGAGACAAAACATTTATAACATCGGTCAGGTGACCGTGATTGAAGATTGCTACAATGCCAGCCCGGAATCCATGCGGGCTGCGATCCGAGTGCTTCGGGAGGTCGGCAGACAAAAGCAGGGCAGAATGACTGCTTTGCTGGGAGATATGTACGAGTTGGGCGAAGGCTCCGGACGCTTCCATGAGGAGGTTGGCATGGATTTCGCTCTCAACGGCGGTTCTGTTCTCTTTACCTTTGGCGAATCGGCGGATATGATTGCCGGCGGTGCGCTTTTGGGCGGAATTTCTACCGAGCATATTTATCGGAATCAAAACATTCGGGCTCCCGAGCTCAGCGGTGAAATGTTGCTTCATGCACTTCGTGCCGGCGATGTGTTGCTGGTCAAGGCCAGCAGAGGTGCGGCGGCCGAACGGGTCTTGACTTATTTGAAGGAACACGCTGACAGACTTTGCCTTGAACGATAGGCGGGAGTGATACGTTGAAAGAATCATTGATTGAATTTTTAGCGGTTGGAGTATCGTCGTTCTTGGTAACGGCGATACTTTCCCGCTTCTTGATCCCGATTTTGAGGGGAAAGCATATCGGTCAATCCATTCGTCCCGAGGGCCCCAAAGAGCATCGAAGCAAAAGCGGAACCCCAACCATGGGCGGCATCGGCTTTATTATGGCCATCCTGTTTGTGCTTTTGGTGGTAGCGGTCATTTATTTTGTCCGCCACCGTCAGGAAGAGCTGATCCCTCTTTCCTTGACGCTGTTGTTGGCCTTGTCCAACGGCTTGGTGGGATTTGTGGACGACTATTGTAAATTGCTGAAAAAGCAAAATGAGGGCTTAAAGGCCTATCAGAAGTTCTTACTTCAGGTGGTGGCTGCCGCCGTCTACCTGTTGGTCATGCGCCTGACCGGAAGCATTGACACGGTACTGCATATTCCGTTTACAAGCCGTTTTGTAGATTTGGGTGTTGTTTATTATATTTTTTCGCTTCTGATGATCGTCGGTATGGTCAACAGTGTCAATCTTACCGACGGGATCGACGGCTTGGCAGGGAGCATCACGTTGGTGGTAGCAGGCTTCTTCTCTTTGGTTGCTTTTCGGATGGAGAACACCTCCCTTCGGTTGCTTTCGGCGTGTCTGGTGGGAGCCATGATCGGATTTTTGATCTACAATCTCAATCCTGCAAAATTTTTTATGGGAGATACCGGCTCGCTGTTTTTGGGCGGTGCCATCAGCGGTGCGGCCTTTTTGATGAATGAGCCCATGCTGATCTTTGTCTGCGGTGGCGTTTTCCTGTTGGAGACCGTTTCGGTCATGTTGCAGGTGGCTTCGTTTAAGCTGTTTAGCCGACGTATTTTCAAGATGGCACCGGTGCACCATCATTTTCAAGCCTGCCAATGGAGCGAAAATAAGATCGTTGCCGTGTTTTCAACGGTGGCCGTTCTGTTTTGCGTTTTGGCTTGGTTTGGCTTGGCAAAGCTGTAATTTGAATACGGGAGGTAGGAATTTTGAAGAAAAACGAAAACGATCAAAATTCAAAAAAGGCCTCCCGTTTTTCTTTTCGGAAGGGTGGCAAGGCCATTCGGCAAGCAACTCGTAACGTGTTGCGTGCAAGAGAAGACTATTTGGCAGAGCAGGATGTGGTTTTTACCGAGCCTCTGACCCCCGCTCCCCCCGAGCCGCCAAAGCCGTTGGCCAAGGGAGGCGTGGATATTCCGTTTTTGATTTTTGCCCTTTTGTTGGTCTGCTTTGGCGGCATCATGTCCTATAGTGCAAGTGCCGTCTATGCACAGCAGGAATATGGGGATTCTGCGCATTTTGTGGTGCGGTATGTCCTGTTCACCTTGCTGGCTGTGGCGGTCACGGCGTTCTTTGTGCTGTTTTGCCGTCCTTGGCATTGGCGTTGGTTTGCCTTGTTGGCGTACGGTGCGTCTATCGTATTGCTGATCGTTGTTGCTCTCATCGGATCCGAGGGCGGCGGTGCGGAGCGTTGGTTGGATCTGGGCTTTATTACCGTCCAGCCCTCCGAGGTAGCGAAGATGGCAGTGGTCATGATTCTTGCCTTGTATATGTCACAGCACCAAAAGGAGATTTCCTCCAAGCACGTGTTTGGCGGTAGCTTTCGCCACGGCTTTTTGATTCCCATGTGCTTCATTGGCGCTGTGTGCGTTCTCATCGCCCTGGAAAAGCATATTTCCGGTCTGATGATCGTTGGCATGTTGGGCGTTGCCGTTATGTTTATGGCCGGTACACGCATCAAGTGGTTGGCACTGTTGCTTTCCATCATTGGTATGGCGGGTGTTTTTCTGATCTTGGTGTCGGATTATGCACAAGAGCGTGTGGAGCTGTGGCTTCACTTGGATCAGGTTGACCCTTTAGGGGCGGCATGGCAAACCTTGCAGGGATTGTATGCCATCGGATCGGGTGGCTTTTTCGGTGTTGGTCTGGGTGCCAGCCGACAAAAGTTTGGCTACGTTTCACAGCCGCAAAACGATTTTATTTTTACCATCATTTGCGAGGAGCTTGGCTTTGTGGGAGCCGCCGTATTGGTGGTTTTGTTTGCGCTTCTTATTTGGAGAGGCATCAAGATCGGCCAAAAGGCTCCCGATGCCTTTTGTGCCTTGACCGTGTGGGGGTTGATCTTTAAGATCGGTCTGCAGGTAGCCATGAACATTGCCGTGGTCACCAATTCCATGCCCAATACGGGTGTGGCACTTCCGTTTTTCAGTTCGGGCGGATCCGCCATTATGATGCAGATCTTTGAGATCGGGATCATTCTCTCCATTTCCCGATATTCCACACAGAAAAAATAACCGAAGAGGGTAACGTATGAAGATCCTATTGACGGGCGGTGGCACGGGAGGTCACGTGTATCCCGCACTTGCCATTGCCGATATGATAAAAGAAAAACAACCCGATGCCGAGATTCTCTACGTCGGTACCAAGCGTGGGATGGAAAACGCCTTGGTGGCACGGGAGGGGTATCCTATGTACCACATCGAATGCAGAGGGGTTCACCGCTCGCTTTCTCCTGCCAATCTGATCACAGCCTATTATGTTTTGACCGCACCCCATAAAGCCAAGCGCTTGCTTCGCACTCTCAAACCCGATGCGGTGATCGGAACCGGAGGGTATGCCTGTTGGGCACCGCTGAAGGCGGCGGCGGCACTGGGGATTCCGACCATGGTTCATGAATCCAACGTGATTCCGGGGATGGCGGTGCGCCAATTGCAGGGCGAAGTGGATGTGGTATTGACCAATTTTGAGGCAACAGCCGAGCGGCTTCGAACCGAACGAAAGGTCGTTCACGTGGGAAATCCCTTGCGGAAAAGCTATGGAAGCTATACTCGCAAGGAGGCTCGAGAAAAGCTGGGGATTCCGGAAGACTGTCGGTTTTTGATCCTGTCCTTCGGCGGAAGTCGAGGGGCAGAGCAGGTCAATCGCTCCATGATAGATTTGATGCGGGATTTTGTTCTGCCTCATCCCGACGTGATGCACATTCACGCGGGAGGAAAGGACAGCTACGAGCAAGCGAAAGCCTTGTTTGACGGGGCCGGTCTTGGGGATTGCTCCAGAACTCAATTGCAGGAATATATTTATGATATGCCTCTTTACATGGCTGCAGCCGATCTTTGCATTTGCCGTGCGGGGGCGATGACACTGACGGAGATCGCTCGTATGGGGAAGACGGCAATCGTCATTCCGTCTCCCAACGTGGTGGAGGATCATCAGTATAAAAACGCAAAGCTGTTGGCAGATGCCGATGCGGCCGTATTGTTAGAGGAAGCCAACCTGACACCGCAACGGATCGTAGAAGAGGTCAGCAATTTGTATGAAAATGAAGAAAAAAGAATGGGAATGAGCCAACGCATCCGCACCTTTGGAGGGGATGATGCGGGGGAAAAGATCTATGAGGAGTTGATCCGACTTTTGAAAACAAAGGAAAAGATCGTACCGAGAGGCTGACCCAAGAAGGGAGGAACATGGACGAGTCAAAAAAACAGCCGTCTCGGCGGCACGTGCGTCTGAGCCGTGCACAGATTTGGGGATTGGTCATTTTGATGGCGATGACGACACTGACGGTTCTTTCCTTGGTTTGGTTCGTTCTTCGCTTGCTTCCCATCCAACATGTTGAGCTGAGAGGCAGTACTCGCTATGAGGTGACCGACCTTCGCCGAGCCATGGAGCTTGGACAGGAGGAAAAGCTTTTTCACGTGGACACGGAAGAAATGGAGCAGATCTTGCTGAAGAGATGCCCCTATCTCAAAACCGTAAGCATTGAGCGGAGTCTTCCCGATCGTTTGGTGATCTCCGTGACGGAGCGAGTGCCCGTTTGGTACTTGAAGATCGGAAGCCTTTGCTATGTCTTGGACGAGGAGCTTTTGGTGGTGGAGGAGTCCACTAACGAGAACCTTTTGTTGGAGAGCGGTTTGGTTGGGCTCAAGCTGCCTAACCTCAAAAGTGCTGTGGTCGGTGAATTTCCCGTGTTTGGAATGGTATCCAATCGCAGTGAGGAGGAGAATCACAGGGAAATCAAAATGACCTGTGAGTTGTTGGCACAGATCCAGGTCTATCGGCTTCGTTTGACCCTGTTGGATTTGGAAAGCCGATTTGACATTCAAGCCGTTTCCGAGGGACGGTTTCGGATCTATTTTGGAGATTATACGCAAATGGACAGCAAGCTGGAGTTTGTCAAGCGATTGTTGGATGAAAACCGAGAACTGTACCAAACCGGAGAGATTGATGCCTCGGATATTTCCTCCAATATCCATTTCCGTCCCACAGCAGGGGAGAGCGAGACAGCCGGATAGGGGAAACCCATGTTTGGAAGTTCCTTTGAAAAATCTTTCGGATTTTTGAAAAAGGTATTGCAAAATAACGGAAAATATATTATAATATTGGTATATAGTTTGCCGACGACAAAACGGCAAGGAAGCGAAAAAATCGGGAGGATTTAGGCATGACGTTTGAGCATGATGAAAGCTGTGAAAGCAATGTTTGTATTAAAGTAATCGGAGTAGGCGGCGGCGGAAACAACGCTGTCAACCGCATGATCTCTTCCAACGTACAGGGCGTTGAGTTCGTTACCATCAATACGGACAGACAGGCTCTGAAAAACTCCATCGCTCCCAATCAGGTCGTCATTGGAGAAAAGATCACCAAGGGCTTTGGCGCAGGTGCCAACCCCGAGGTGGGCGAGCGCTCTGCCGAGGAGTCAATCGATCAGATCCGCGAGATGCTCAGCGGTGCCGATATGGTGTTTGTGACCGCAGGCATGGG
>JAFTRT010000065.1 GCA_017462145.1 Clostridia bacterium | reverse complement strand
TTTGTGTTTTTTTGAACTATCTTTCATGGAAACCTCGGTATCAATTAAAATTGCGGATTTGAGAATTTTTTGTAGTGACGAAAGCATTTTTACCGATACTTTATCACCTCTTGCATACCGTTTGGTTTCGCCCTCGCCCACGCTACCAGACACAACATTCCATTTGGTGTCTTCGTTAAAAAATGTTCCACGTTCAGAGCGAATCAATGCTATGTCAATATCAATGTTCTCCACATCGACAAATTGAATCCGTGTTGGATCATCCGCCCGCCAATCCCCAAACCAAGCACGGAAGAACGGAGACTTGATTCCAAGCTCACCGTAAAACTTTCTTGCCCATTTTTCTGCCGCTTGGAGCTCTTTCCTCGTCAATTGGTTGACGCTCTTGCGGCCGATGCTCCGCAACACCGCCACATCCTGCCGGGTGATCGTCCCTCCGCTGTCCTCGGCGTAGGAAAGGCGTTCGTCAGAAGAATTTGGATCGGAGGGATTGACATTCTCGGGTGAATGGGGTATCATGATATCAGAGAACCTTGCGTTCATACTTCTCAACCACTCATACAGTTGAGGATTCACTTGCGCAAGGTTCTCTTTTTGCGCTTTGATCTCAGCTCCGTGCTTGCGGAATAAGCTGTGCAAGTCATTTTGATGAAGATCCAACACCGTTATGACAACATGAAACGGATTGCGAACCCCCTCAAAGTCTTTGATCGATTCCAATTCAATGGAAAGGATTCCTTGCCCGTTGGCTCCGTCCAGATGCGACAAGACGATTCGTCTCGTTTGACTTTCTACTCCCGTTTCGGGGTTCACCGTCGAAAGAATCACATCGGGGGATTCCAAATACCGGGGTAGCTTTTGCAAAACATTCGCTCCGAGATTGTGATAATGTCCTTTTTGCACGCCGTTCTCCCGAACCGCCAAATACAGTGCATCCCGCCGAATGAGCACTTGACGATCCTGTGCGCCATCCATGGAATGGAGCACAGCTTGCGGGGTGTAATCCATGGCCAAAACAAACGGAGCTTCCGATCGTTCTGTTAAGTATTGTTCATTGCTGATGGTTTCCATGGCTTGGGCGGCAGCTTCCAACGTTTCTCTTCTTTTGTATCTCACCTGCCCCGCTTCCTTGGTCTCCCCGCCGGAGGAGGCTTTTTTTGTTTCGATGGCATGGTTGAGCGCTTGGTTGCCCTCTCGGGCATGGAAAAACGCATCCTCGTACAGCCGAACAAGCTCATCCAACAGCTCCTCGGTCTGTTCCGCCATGATCTGCGCCTCCGGAGCGGTGGAAACGGTTTTGCCCAACACACGCCGAAAGAACTGCTTGAGCTTGGCGATAAACTGTAAAAACGCCTCTCCGATCACCTTTGCCGCTTTCCGATTTTCTTGCGCAAAGGCCGCCATATCGCCCGGTATCCGACGGCTCTTCCCCAACAGATCCTCACAGGCTCTTGCCACGATTTCCTCTATGGCAATCTCCGGCTCCGTTATCTTCTCCTCCCTCAAAATGATGTGAATTTGCTTTTGCAGATCATATCCGTCATCCTTGGCCAAAATTCCAAGGACAAAATCCCTCAGGGCACCGTATTCCTTGGGAGCCGTTCGTGCCAGATTATGCACCACCTCATGGGATACGGTATGGGCAAGACAGCTCCGAACCGCAACATAATTGCTGTCGTTCTCAATTCCTGCAAACACGTCCAAACAGATGGTATTGGTCTTGCCGTCGTAATAGCCGTTGGCATCCGGGCGATTGCCCTTTTCACTGGCAAACAGCGTGACGTTGACCCCTAAATATTGGGACAACAGGCGAGCAAAATAGACCAAGGCGGTCTGTTGCTCGTCCAACTCTCCGTAGCGAAGCGATTCGTCCTCAAAACGACCCTCTCGCTTGACGGCACCCGTCTGCTTCCATGCCTCTTCTTGTGCTTCGGCCTCCCGAATCAGCCGTTCTCGCCGCTTTTGGCGCATGGAGCTGCCCCATTGATAGGCGGCAAAGCGTGCGGCCTCATCCAAGCCGATCCCTTGGTATCTCTTGTTGGCCAAGGCAAAGCCGTCCACCAAGCTTTTGCCCTCTCCCAAGGCGTAGCCCTGATCTTGAAATTGCAAAAAGTCCAGCCAAAGGTTGATGGGATCGGTTTGGCCGTTCCACTGCTCCAGCAGAGTATTGGCGGCGTGCTCCGAGCCTGTGGCAGTGGCGTACAGAATCATTTCTGCGGTATTGAGCTCATCGATTGCCACCTCCGCCAAGGGGATTCCCCTCTCATTGGCAGGATCGGCAGGGTCAGCCACAAAGATCTCCTGCGGCGTTTGTCCCTCAATGGACAAAATAGTGGGCAGACGATGGGAGGTGAAGGTTGCCCCCTCTCCTTGGAAGCGAAGCTTTTCTGCTTGGGTCTCCACACGCAACACC
>JAFTRT010000064.1 GCA_017462145.1 Clostridia bacterium | reverse complement strand
CAGACCATGGCCGAGCTGCTTCGGTCGGTCTCCGAGACGACCGCTCTCAACGCCAAGGAGCTCAAGACCGCACGGGATTGCTCGGTGGGCGTAGCCAATATGGTCAAAGATGTCTTTCTCAATTCTCGCTCGTTGGATCATGCCGGCAAGGATCTGATGATCCGCAATTATCTGAATGCCACCGCAGGCGTGACCGAGGAGGCAAAGGAGGAGGCAGAGGCATGACCAACCACACCAAGTACGTCTTGTTGGACTTGGGAGCACGCCTGTGCGCCGCCTTGCCGCCTTTGATCACCTGTTTCTGTTTTTTCCCCGATTGGATCGAACAATCCTCTTCTGCTACCTTTTCCGGTGGGACGGTGGCGATCCTCTTGATCTGCCTCATCCCGTTTTGGAAGCAGCTGGGACAAATGGGGAAAAAGCTCACCGAGACCTCCATGCCCGTCCTGTGGGCGGTGATCTTCGGGGCGATGTTTCTTCTCCGTTCCATCATCGACCAAATGACGGTCATTGCCCTCGTGGGGCTTCTCAGCTCCTTGGTCAGCATGGGGCTCTGCTCCCTGAGAAACCGATACGGGGAGGTGAGCAAGGGTGAATGACGGAAGGGAATCTTGGGAGCGTATCTCGGAGAAAAGACGAGAGACCCGCAAGCAAGTGGAGCGGGGCTTTTTGAACGGCGAGAGTGAAGGCCTCCGCTTTCACGATCTGATGCTGGGGGCACTGGTGCTCATCGCCGCCGTGATCTCCTTTACCGAGTTCACCTTCAGCCTGGGAAGTCTGCGGAATCTGACGGCCCTGACGGTCTTTCTCTACGTGGTCACCATGTTCGTCTATCGCAATCGATACGAACGAGGAAAGCGGAGGGGCCGCAAGGACGGGGAATACAAAGCGGTTTTGGAGGGCTACCGAACCAAACGGCAGATGATCTATGATCGAGGTCTTGCAGGACGGATTCCCGCTTTTTGTACCTACTATAAGAAAAAAGAGTTGAGGGAATACCGAGAGAGCCTGCTGTGTGATATCGACATGGATTATGAGGAATACAAAAGCCGATATCTGCGGATGTCGGAGAAGGATTTGATGAAGCAGCCCCTGTCAGCGGAGAGCAAGCGGATCTTGCTCAAGTGTAACCGAGCCAGATCGGTGAAACTGCTGCCGGGAATGTTGCTCAACGAGAACGGAGAGTATGATCGCCACAAGCTCATCGGTCAAAGCGGACGGGAACGGGAGCGACGGGATAAAAGACAGGATGCCGTCAGCCGAGGTGTGTTTGTGCTGTTCGGAGCGGTGGTAGCGGTGGACGTGATCTTTCATTTTGAGGTGATCACGGTGATTCAGTGGATTGTCCGAATGCTTCCTGTGGTGGTGGCGATCATCACCGGAGAAGACGGCGGCTTCTGTAACATCACCGTGACCGAAACCGCCTTCAAGCAAAATCAAACCGCCGTCCTCTCTCTCTTTGAGGATTGGGCAGGGGAGAACCCATCACCATCGGAGTCGTAACGCTTTTTGGGAATCTTTCATGCCGAGGGGGTCCCCCGTCGGTGCTTCTTTCCATGATCAAGAAAGCCCATCGACATCTTTATGATGTCGATGGGCTTTTGGTTTTAGGAATTGATCGTGAACCGCTTTTTAACGAGACGCTACGGTTACCTTGAGCATTCCGCCGTAGGGAACGGGGCATTCGGACAGCCGATCAGTGAGGGAAACCGCATCGGAAGCAGGACGACCCATGCAATCAAAGCTTTGACAGAGCAATTTTTGTTGATTGGGATTTCGGAGAATGATCCGCTCTTCGTCGGTGATGTTGAAGAGAAAGATCTCTCGATCCTCCGACTCCACGGTCAACTCGTTCCAGGAGGATGCCAGTGCGATCTTCTCTCCGTTATACCTTGCATACGCATAGCCGTATCCGTTTTCAGACAACTTGACACGGAGATTGGGAGAACAAAGCGTATTTCGGTGCTCATTCCAAAACGTAAGGTAATGGGAAAGCACAGTGCGTTGTGGCACGGTCAGTGAGGCCATAGGAACCGAGATTTGCGGCACCGAAAAGAGTGTGCTCAACAGCTGAACTGCTTCCCCCTCCGGTGTTTCGTCGGGAGTCCAGTATATCATGTCGGCATGAACTGCACAACCCGAAGTAGCCAGTCGTAAATTGATGGATTGATTTTTGTTCAATACACCGTCCAAAGGGCAATCCCATACCCGCATCATATTTCCGTAGGCGGAGATCACGGGGCCGAAGTAGGGTTGACGAAATTCCAACAAAATATCGGGACGAATGGTGCGCAATCGTGTGCTGATCTCTTTTAGCAACAACTCTACCGCATCTTCTACCGATACGGTATCCATTTCGTCTGTAATCTCGCCGTTGGCTTTGAAGCGGTCGATAAAATCAAGCTTTAAGCCATCCAAATTCCATTCGGTTACGGCCTTTTCGTATGTATTAGTCAAATAGGATCGGATTTCCGGATAACGGGGGTCCAGAACGGAGCATTCATGGGGAGAATCCAAATGGTACAGATAGCGTCCTTCAAAACAACTATGGATTTTAGATTGATATCCGATAAAAGGAACGGAAAACCACAGCATGACCTTCATACCCAAAGCGTGAATTTGATCGGTCATGGCTCGCATATTCGGAAATTTTGAGGGACTTGGCTCCCAATCACCGCAACGGGCGTAATAAGGAATACCGTTGGGTTCGTCCGTCTGCCATCCGTCGTCGATGATAACGGTTTTCATTCCCAATTTGGCCGCTTCTTTACACTCTTGGATGACTGCTTCTGCTGAAATGGTCTTTTCATATGAGTACCAAGTGGAATAAACAGGATCTTTGGCTTCCTCCGGCACATAAGCGGGGGGATAGCCTTGTTTGCAAAACCATTCCTTTGCTTCCTGTACCGCAAGATCAAAGGGAATGGTACGCTCGTCGATCCGTAGCAGTGTTTCATAATGACGAAACGGGCCGGTCAGAGCGGTAAAGAAGGTCAAGTACAGATCCTCTGTGGGAAGCTCCTCATGACCGGATAATCCCAATTTAATGGAAATGGGACTTTTTACGTCGGACAATGCGAGTAAGTATGCATTGTTACCGCTTTTGGAGACCAAGCCCTTCAGGGGCATTCCCGCTGCCAAACGAGATTGAGTGATCCCTCGTTTGTGGAATCGAACATTCAGGTCACGGCACTTGTCCAAGGGATCCCACATGGTGTAAACGTCTTTGGTGGGAAAGCGGTAATAAAGAGAAATGGGTTTTGGGTAAACCTCCTCGGGCCAGGTAAAGGCAAGACGATACAGGGAGATCCCACCGTCTGCTTTCTCCAATGAAAGCTCAATAGAGACTTCCTCCTCATAGGTAAAATGAAAGGGGAGCTGATGGACAAAAAAGGTTTGCTTCATGATGTTCTCCTTATTCCATGGATGTTAAATCAAGCTTGGAGATTCCGAGACGGCAAAGATGGTTCCCATCTTCTGCGCTTCCTCGGCAATAAGCCAGCAACAGGCCTCCGTCCCTTGTTTCCAAAATAGCAGGATAGGAAAAGCCTCGTTCGGGATCGTCCTCCAATACCGTCAGCGGGCCAAAGCTCTTGCCTCTGTCCTCACTTTTTCGGATAACGAGGGGCGTTCTGCCCCCCATCCCTTTGAGGAGGGTTCTTCCGTTATACAGCGGAATGGGGTTGTACACGGCATATTGAGCATTTCCGATGGTTTTGATCTGCATGGGAGAGACGGGGGAGGTAAAGATACTGGGGCGGGGCGTTGAAAATCCTTCAAGGCCGGAGATCGAAATGCTTTCGTATTGGCATCCGTATCCCGTTCGCATCCAAAGATAAAGCCTGTCGGGGTACTCGATGAGTCCCGGTTCTTGAAATCCGTAGTGTTCGTTGACGGGATCGTCAGAGGTTAGGTCAAGAGCTACCTTGGTGAAGCGTCTGCCGTCATCCTCCGAGACCAAAAGGGTGGTTGTATATTTGGTATGACGAAGCGTGCCTGCGGTATGATGTTGATTATCCTCGGCCGTGATATAGGCCGCAGGCGCAACGATGCGGCCGTCCGACAGGCGAACGAGTCGATCATTGTTGATCACATAATAGGCAGGGGGCATATCACAGGTGCAACGCTCTGTCGTAAAGCTGCCACCGTCCTCAGACAGTACTCTGCCCAAGGTCGTAGTAAAGTCGTTTTCTTTGATGAGAAAATAAAAGCCGATTCGTCCGTCTTTCTGTTCCATGGCCGATACGCTCATGACATTCTGCACGCCAAAGTCCGATGCCCGTGCAATGATGCGGGGCTCGCTCCATGTGTTTCCTTCGTCATCGGAAACGATCATGGCAATGTTACAGGTGGCATGATCATGAACGCTGTTTCCGCAATATTGACTGTAGGCAAACAGAATTTCTCCGTTTTTTCCTCTCAAAAAGGCTCCCTCACTGTTTCGGGGATGACCCACAGAAGGCGGAATTTGGTGCAGTAATGTAAAATTCATTTTGTTCCCTCATGTTTCTTGTTTTTTTCGCATTGCATTCGGTATTGCCGTGTCCATTCTACGGCGGCTTGCGTGATTCGAATGACGTTGTAGCCGGTGATAATCAGATAATTAAAGCTGGCAGGGTTTTGGATGGTCAACAGGATCCACATGACCAGTTGGATCAGACAGGAGACCAAGTTGAGATAGGGAGCATCTACCATTCGCATGGTGGTCAAAACGGTGACGACGATTCCCAGCACAAAGATGAAAATATCCAAAGCGGGGAAGGTAGCGTTGTTGAAAAAACGAGCCAAGCCGAAATAACAGAGACAGTATGCCGCTCCAAACAGGGGGAGGATCACCGCCCAATGCTTAACCGAGAGATGTCGAAAGCGGGTGATGCCGTTGTCAGCCCGATGGCGGCTCCATTGAACAAATGTAATAATCTGCAACGGAAAGCTGATCACAAGCCCCGATATGGCAGAAAACATAAGACCGTCCGTGTAGTAGGAGAAGGAGTATAAAAGAGAGTTGATTCCACCGATTAAAAAGCCAAAGCGGTTGGCTCGTGCCTGAAACAGCAGAACCACAAGCGTAATGAGTGTGGGAAGGGTCTTATAAATGGGTTGGCCATAGCGGATTGCGGTCACGATGATCAGCACAGCTACCAGTGCCATCAATCCCCAGTCAATCCATTGGCGAAGGGAAATCTTCTTCATACAGGTTACCTCGATCAAGGGTTTTTGGTGGGGAATCTTGAACGCTATCATCATAGCACATTTTTTCTCTTCATTCAATACAGTTTTCGGACATCTTTTAACCATGGATGTCCGTTTTGTTTTGCAGAGAGAACGAAATGAGAAAAAAGGAAATCGAGAACCGGTACTACCATGAAAGGTTTGAAAAAAATGGGCGAATTGCACAAAATAAATTAAAAATATGCAACAAAAACAATAAAAAACAACCAAGGTCATGAATTCCTGTTGACATAAGAAACAAAATGTAGTATAATAAAACCGTACGGATTTTTTTCGTAACAAATAAAAAATACAGGTTGCTTATATTTGGAAAGGCAGAACAGTATTATGAAGGTTGTAATTTTGGCGGGCGGCTTCGGTACCCGAATTTCGGAGGAATCCCACCTGATTCCCAAGCCGATGATCGAGGTCGGCGGACAGCCCATTTTGTGGCATATTATGAAGTCGTATTCCGCCTGTGGTTTTAATGACTTTATCATTTGTTGCGGCTACAAGCAGCACGTGATCAAGGATTTTTTCAACAACTATTTTCTGCACACCTCTGATGTTACCTTTGATTTTACCAACAATACCAACCGCATGAGAGTTCATAAGACCTTTACCGAGCAGTGGAAGATCACCGTTGCCGATACGGGGCTCAACACCATGACGGGCGGACGGATCAAGCGGATCAAGCAGTACCTCAATGAGGACGAGCCCTTCATGCTGACCTACGGAGACGGACTGTCGGATATCAATTTTAACGATTTGGTTGAGTTTCACCGTTCCCACGGAAAGTTGGCCACCTTGACGGTGGTCAATGCAGGACAGCGGTTTGGTGTCATAAAAATGGGAAAAACCAGCGGAACCATCTCTGCGTTCCGTGAAAAGAGAGATACCGATGCTAACCCCATCAATGGCGGCTTCATGGTTCTGCATCCCAAGGTACTGGATTATATTGAAGATGACTCCACCATGTTTGAGAAAGCTCCTTTGGAGCGCTTGGCCAAGGACGGCGAGCTGATGGGCTACCGTCACGACGGCTTTTGGCAGTGCATGGATACCAAGAAGGATAAGGACGAACTGGAAAAGATTTGGTACAGCGGAGAAGCACCCTGGAAGAAATGGGAGTAACACATGTTAAATTTGGAATTTTACCGCGGTAAACGGGTATTGGTGACGGGTCATACGGGCTTCAAGGGCTCTTGGATGTGCAAGCTGCTGAAAAATGCAGGTGCCATCGTGACCGGCTTTTCTCTGACACCGCCTACCCAGCCTTCCTTGTTTGCTCTTGCATCCATCGAGGAGGGAATGGATTCCGTCACTGGAGACGTTCGGGACTTTGAGGCGCTCAAGGCTTGCTTTGACAAAGCCAAACCCGAGATCGTGTTCCACTTGGCGGCACAGCCCATTGTGCGGGAGAGCTATAAAAATCCCCGTGACACCTATGAGACCAATGTCATGGGCACCGTCAATATTTTAGAGTGTGTCCGCCTGTCGGATACCGTCCGCTCGTTTTTGAACGTAACTACCGATAAGGTGTATCAAAATAACGAGTGGGAGTGGGGCTATCGGGAGAATGAACCGTTGGACGGCTTTGATCCCTATTCCAACAGTAAATCCTGTTCGGAGCTTGCCACTCACAGCTATAAAAATTCCTTTTTTGCCGACGGAACGGTGGCCATTTCCACCGCCCGTGCCGGTAACGTGATCGGCGGCGGTGACTTTGCCGACGATCGCATCATTCCTGACTGTATTCGTGCCGCATTGGACGGACGGGATATCATTGTAAGAAATCCTCATTCCACACGACCTTATCAGCACGTATTGGAGCCTGTGACCGCTTATCTGATGATTGCCGAGATGCAGTATGAGGACGGCCGCTATGCAGGCTATTATAACGTAGGTCCCGATGAATGTGACTGCTTCCGCACCGGTGCGTTGGTGGATCTGTTCTGCCGCACTTGGGGTG
>JAFTRT010000063.1 GCA_017462145.1 Clostridia bacterium | reverse complement strand
CCACCACGAAGCCTACCACCGTAACCACGGCCGCGGCTACCACCACGACCACCACGAAAGCGCCGGTAGCTCCCGGCTCCACGCCCATCCTATATAAGGCCACCAACGAGAGCGGCGCCGTGGTGTGGCTGTTCGGCTCCATCCACGTGGGAAAAGAGGAGATGTATCCGTTGCCCGACTACGTGATGGACGCCTTTTATGCTGCCGACAGCCTGGCCGTCGAATGCGATATCACCGCTACGGACGATGACGCGATGACCGAGATGCTGTACTCGATGATGTATCTGGACGGCACCACCATTGCCGACCACATCCCCGCCGAGCTGTATACCGCCGCACAGGATATCTTCAAGGAAAATGGGGATTACCAAAAACACCTTGATTATTGCGTCCCGATCATTTGGTCCAATCTGATCGACTCCTATCTCTACGACAACGTGGACTACGATTCGGAAATGGGTGTGGATCTTCACCTGATAAACCTCGCCAAGCAGGAGGAAAAACCGCTGTTGGAGATCGAATCGGTGCAATCGCAGTACGCGATGCTGGCCGGATTTTCCGAAACGTTGCAGACCCTTTTGCTTCAGGAATCGGTGGCGGGCTACGGGGATCCGTCTGCCCCCGCCTCTTTGGACGCGCTCGCCAACGCCTGGCGGGAAGGGGACGAGGCTCTGCTGCGGGAGATGCTCTCCTCCGATGCGGCACAGGCACCGGAGGAGATCCGGGAATGGGCGGTGGAATACGAGACCGCTATGTCCACCAACCGGGATCTGCTGATGACCGATTTTGCCGAAGCCCGTCTGAACGCCGGTGAGTCGGTGTTCATCTGCGTCGGTGCCGCCCATATCGTAGCCGAAAACGCGATGGTGGATCAGCTCCGCGCCCGGGGCTACACCCTCACACGGATAACGGCGTAAAAAGCTACCTTTATAAAAAACCGGCCTCCCTTTAGACAAGTGGACTATATCCCGAAAAACGGACATTGAAAGAAAAGACCCCCTGTTGTAGAATAAAAACTACAACAGGGGGTTATGTCATGTCCAGAAGTTATGTAAAGGTAGAATGTTTAGCAGAAGAAGTGTTTCGTCGCAAGGAAGCAGGAGAAACTAATCGAGAGATCGGCGAACACTTTGGGTTAACAAAAGAACAAGTGAAACAACTGGCAACCCGACAGCGAAGAAAACAACGATTGATCGAAAATGGGTATATTCCCAGACCCAAAGGTCGTCCTCGCAAAACAGAAGCAACAGAAGAAATTCGCCGAAACAACGAATTGGTTGAACTGCGTATGCAGGTAGAATTACTGCGAAATTTTCTGTCAGAAGCTGGAAGGAGGTGAAGTTGAAATACAGAGTAATTGAACGTTTTAGAGGAACGTATAGCATTAAAGCGATGTGCAAAGTGTTTGGAGTTTCTAGAAGCGGCTATTACGCGTGGCGTAACAGACAAGGAAAAGAAAACAAAGATCAATGGCTCGTTGATCTTATTGCAGAAATCCAAACAAAGAGCAAACAAACCTACGGTTGCCGTCGGATCCGTCGTTGGCTTAAACGGAAACACAAGAAGAATGTGAATTTAAAGGCGATTTTACGCATTATGCGTAAATATGATTTGTTGTCACAAGTACGTCGTCGCAGACCATATATGCGCTACCAAAGAGCGCTTCACAAATATTCAAATGAGTTAAAAAGGGAGTTTGATCAGACTGTACCAAATCGTTTTTGGGCAACAGACATCACCTATATCCCAACAACTCACGGAATGGTTTATATGTGTGCGGTCATTGATTTGTGTGGAAAGATGGTGTTAGCATACCGCATCGGCACTGACATGACAGCATCGTTGGTAACAGATACTATTCGAGATGCTAAACAAAAAGAAATGGTCACTGATGGACTCGCACTCCACAGTGACCAAGGGTCACAATACACATCCAAAGCATATTTTGACCTAATGCAAGAATACCACATTCAGCCGTCAATGTCCAGTCCCGGATGTCCGTACGACAATGCTGCAATGGAAAATTTCTTTGGCACTCTGAAAACAGAATGTTTGTACCGCATGAAATTCGCCAACAAAGCCGCTGTAGAACAAGCAGTAGCGGAATATGTTCAATTCTACAACTACGAGCGTATTAACTTAAAAGACGGCCTTACTCCGTACGAAATACGGAGCAAAGCCGCCTAATTCAACGATATTCTACGATAGGATTCTTTTTT
>JAFTRT010000062.1 GCA_017462145.1 Clostridia bacterium | reverse complement strand
ATTTTTATGACACAGGCGGGAGAGGGCGAAGCCAAGCTGCCTTACTATTTTGCAGGCGTGGGATGCCATTGGGTTCAAGAGCCGATCCATCGCCCGATCGGGCATCCGTGTTTTCAGTGGATTCAATGCCGACAAGGCGAGGGAGAGCTGACGGTAGGGGAACGGGTCTGTCGGATCGGCGAGGGGCAGGGGATGTTGCTGTTTCCCAACGAGCCCCATTGCTACCATTCCGTGAGCGGAGAATGGATTGTGGATTGGATCATCTTTTCGGGGGAAGGAATCGAGCCCTTTTTTCAAAAGACCATGGAGGTGTCGGGAACCGAGATCTACCGCATTTCCAAGCCGGAACGGCTGGCGGGACGGTTGGAGACACTTTTGCAGACGGCAAGTAACGGTCATGGTGCGATGTCGGCTCTTTGCTCGGAGCAGATATATGCTTTTTTATTGGAGCTGATGCGGTTGATCTCTCATGAGGATGAAGCCAATATGGATGAACGTCTTCGTCGGTTGTCGCCCGCTTTTGCCTACGTAGAACGCCATTGTGCCGAGCCCATTTCCTTGGGAGAACTTTCTGCCTCGGTTGGCATGACACCCCAATATTTTTGCTCTCTGTTTCGACGGGTCACGGGGCAAACACCCCTTGCCTTTATCAACGGTGCCAAGATTCGGCGGGCCAAGGAGGCTTTGTTGGCAAACCGAGGGCAGACGGTGGCACAGGTGGCCGCCTCGGTTGGCTTTTCCGATGTCAGCTACTTTTGTGCGCTCTTCCGCAGAAACGAGGGGATGACGCCAACCCAATTTCGAAGCTTTTACGGATCTTGAGACAACGTGCCCCGCACAACGGTGCGGGGCACGTTTTTGGTTATACTTCTTGCTCAAACACCGGAATAGGCGTGGAAGCCGCCGTCCACGGGAATGACCGTTCCCGTGACAAAGCCGCTGGCCTCATCCGAGGCAAGCCACAGCAGGGTTCCGATGAGGTCGGAGACCTCTCCGAAACGCTTTTGAGGCGTACCGGCCAAAATCTTTTCGGTTCTGGGGGTGGGAGTGCCGTCCTCGGTGAAGAGAAGACCTCTGTTTTGATGGGTCACGAAGAATCCGGGGGCAATGGCATTGCAACGGATGCCGCAGGGGGCAAAGTGCACGGCCAGCCACTCGGTCAGATTGCTGATTCCCGCCTTTGCTGCACTGTATGCGGGGATCTTGGTCAGGGGAGAAAAGGCGTTCATGGAGGAGATGTTGATGATGTTACCGCCTGTTTGGATCATATCGGGGGCAAATACCTGGGTGACCAAAAAGGCAGAGGTGATATTCAGGTCAAAGACAAAGCGGATTCCCTCTTCCTCCAGCTTGAAAAAGTTTTTGATCTCATCCGAGGTGTCGGGAGACATGGTCTCGTTGTCGGTGGTGGCACGGGGATTGTTTCCACCCGCTCCGTTGATGAGCAGATCCACCTTTCCGAACGCACGGTTGACCTGTTCCTTGGCGGCGATGATATCGGCCTTGTCCAAGCAGTTGACCGGAACGGCCAAAGCGTTTTCGCCAATGTCGGCGGCCACCGCCTTGGCGGCCTCCTCATTGATATCCAGCAGTGCCACACGGGCACCGTTTGCGGCCAAGGCCTTGGCAAACTCACTCATGAGTACGCCGCCTGCGCCGGTTACCACGGCTACTTTGCCGTTCAGATCAATTTGAAAGGGAAGCTTCATTTCATTTCCTCCTTTTGTGCGGCTTCAAACAGGCCGCCGAGATAGCATGCGCCCATGGCTCGGTCAAAGAGACCGTAGCCGGGCTTGGCATCCTCGCCCCATACGTTTCGTCCGTGGTCGGGGCGGACATAGCCCTCAAAGCCGTTTTTCGTCAGAGCCTTGACAATGCTCCAAATATCCACGTCGCCTCGCTCGGTCATGTGGCCGTTTTCATAGAAATCGGTCTTGCCGTCAAAGGTCAGCTGACGCAGGTGGGCAAAATAGATGCGGTCGGCGTATTTCGCCGCCATGGCAGGCAGGTCGTTAAAACGGCCTGCGCCCAAGCTGCCCGTGCAGAAGGTGATGCCGTTGTGGGGCTCGGGAACGGCGGCGAACAGTCGGTCGTAGTCTTCTTCACGGCAAATGATACGGGGCAGACCAAACATATCCCACGGCGGATCGTCGGGGTGAATGGCCATGTTGATGCCCGCTTCCTCACAGGCAGGCATGATACCCTTTAAGAAATAGACCAGATGATCAAAGAGCTGCTCGTGGGTGATGCCCTCGTATTCCTTCAAAAGTCCTGCCAGCTCTTCAGCCGAATAGCTTTCATCCCAGCCGGGAAGATGCAAATGTTTGGGATCCAGCTTCATCAGCGTATCGTGACAATACGCCAGAGAGGTAGCACCGTCGGGGTGCTTGAAATACAGATCGGTGCGGAGCCAGTCAAAGACGGGCATAAAATTGTAGCAGACGCACTTGACACCTACCTTCCCACAGTTGAGGATGTTTTGGCGGTATGCCTCGATGTAAGCATCTCGGGTGGGCTTGCCCAGCTTGATATCCTCGTGAACGGGGATGCTCTCGATGACCTCCATTTCCAGACCTGCGGCCACGGTGGCGGCTTTTAAGGCCTGCAAGCGTTCCAGGGGCCATACCTCTCCCACGGGAACGTCGTACACGGCTGTGACCACACCGGTCAT
>JAFTRT010000061.1 GCA_017462145.1 Clostridia bacterium | reverse complement strand
ATACGGCGATGAATACGCTATGATTCCCGTCGGTGTTCCCAAGTTGACCACCGAGCAGTTGTTCAGCGATATGTTTGCCGTTTACAGTGGCTGTTCGGCTCTGGAGCGTTGCATGGGTATTTTGACCTATTTGAATACCAATGAGACCATTCGCAACCTGTTGCTGTACGGTATCGAGGGTGAGAACTACGAAATGGTCAACAGCAAATATCTGGATGAGGACGGCGTTCCCTATAAGGTGGTTCGCAGACTCAACGATAGCTACGTAATGGATGTCAACAAGACCGGTAATACCCTGTTGGCATACACGCCCGAGGGTGAGAATCCTCTTGCCAAGCAGTATGCCATGATGCAGAATTTGGATGCGGTTGCTGATTTGGCTTTGGGCTTCTCTATGACCTATGACGGCAATACGGTGGATGCAGAGGGCTTGCAGACGCTTCGGAAATGCTCCAAGGAGATTTACGATCAGATTATCGCTTGCCAGACCATGGAAGAGTTGGAGGCGTTGTTGCAGGAATTTGTTTACGCTTCTACCTCGGATGACGAGCTGAGAGTGGCGCTGGAGCAGAGAGATAAGTCCAAGAAGCCCACCTCCTCCAAGGGAAGCTCCTTTGCTTACATCTACTACGAATGGTTGGAAGATAACGATATTTACGTAGAAGAAGATTGATTTCAGATGAGATCACAAGGGCAGATGACCAAATGGCATCTGCCCTTGTTTTAGGAGAAACGATGGATTTTACATACTGTATTTGGGATTTTAACGGTACCATTTTGGACGACGTGGAGACAGGAATTCGATCGGTGAATACCATGCTGGCCAAGCGGAATCTGCCGGTGATTCCAAGCCGTGCCGCCTATCGGGAGCTGTTTCGGTTTCCCGTTATGGAGTACTACCGCTCCCTGGGCTTTGATTTTGAGCGTGAACCCTACGAGGATCTGGCGATCGAATGGGTGGATCTGTATTTGCATCACGTCCGAGAAGCTACGTTGTGTCCGGATGTGACGGAGACCTTGGCTTTCTTTCAGAAAGCGGGGATACGCCAGGTGATCCTGTCCGCCACCGAAAAAAGCATGCTTCGACAGCAGCTTTCCTCGCTCTCGTTGTTGCCCTATTTCCATGAGATCATGGGACGGGACGATATTCATGCGGGCTCCAAGCTGGATCTGGCTGCCGCTTGGCGGAAGCGGAATCCCCGGGTAAAAGCTGTTTTTGTGGGAGACACCGATCATGACGTAGAAGCGGCTCGTGCAATGGGAGCGGATTGCGTTCTGATCTCCTGCGGCCACCAAAGCGAGGCATATTTGCAAACGTTAGGTGTTCCCGTGTATGCTTCTTTGGGCGAATGGCGCAAAACCTTACAATAAAAAAATGCTGTTGAACATTCAACAGCATTTTTGTTTATCTGTTTTGGATCAGATCACTCATGGAGTAAAGTCCGGCAGGCTTGTTTGCCAAGTAGATGGCTGCCCGCAGGGCACCGTCTGCAAAGACCTCACGGGAGGTTGCCGTGTGGGTCAGTTCAATCATTTCATTGGTGCCTGCAAACAGCACCTCATGTACTCCTACGATGGTTCCGCCCCGTACCGAGTGAATTCCGATTTCACCGGAGCTTCTTGCCTTACGGACCGAGTGACGGTCGTAGACAAATTCGCTGTCGGGGGTCTCTTCTGCCAATGCGTTGGCAATCATCAGGGCCGTTCCGCTGGGGGCATCCAGTTTTTGATTGTGATGCTTCTCCACAATCTCCACGTCAAATTCCTGCCCCAAGGTCTTGGCGGCGGTGCGGCACAATTCAATGAGCAGATTGATGCCGATGGACATGTTGCCGGAGGCAAACAGTGCTACCTGCTCGGCAGTTTTCCTCATCTGCTCTTTTTCCTCGTCGGTATGCCCCGTAGTGGCCACCACAAGAGGGGTTTGGGTCTTGATGGCATAGTCTGCCAAGGAGGGAAGTGCGGCGTGATGAGAGAAATCGACGATCACGTCGGCCTTTCCCGGAAATTCCGAAATGTGACGATAAACGGGGAACGCAGAGGCAGCT
>JAFTRT010000060.1 GCA_017462145.1 Clostridia bacterium | reverse complement strand
GACCTTATTTCTTCTTTTCGGTCACGGAAAGAATGGTCTTGGCATATACTGGGATGAATCCACTTCGGGAGGTATTCCTATGTGCCAGCTTCGCCTGAGCCGCGTCGTCGGGATCTGCACCGCCTGCTTTGGCGCGGGTATTTTTCTTTCCTTTCTTCTCCCGGGATACATCCTTGCCTTTTTGGAGGCAGCTCTCATTGTTGCAACAGGCATCCTTCTGCTTTGGAAAAAACGCTGTTAAGGGAGGCTTTGATATGAAGATCGTTTTGGTACGCTCCCCCGCTCTCCTCGCTCCTTTTCTGCGCAGGCTGTTCGGCTTGGGAAAGAAACACTGACCTGTTTGGAGGGAAAACTTTTTCGGTGCAGAGTTTTCCCTCTTGCAGTTTTTCTCGTTTTATGATATAATAATTAAAGAATCGTCTTTTTTGCTCGAAGAAAGGAGGTACCAAATGTCGCCATCTGCATTTCTTCCCATCTGTGCCGCCGAAATGCGGCAACGGGGATGGGACAAGCCCGATTTTGTCTATGTCTGCGGAGATGCGTACGTGGATCACCCCTCCTTTGGTGCCGCCATCATCAGCCGTGTGTTGGAGGATGCCGGCTTCCGAGTGGCCATGCTGCCTCAACCCGACTATAAAAGTTGCGAAGCGTTCCGTGAATTTGGACGTCCCCGTCTTGGCTTTTTGGTCTCGGCAGGAAATATCGACTCCATGGTGGCACACTACACCGCCTCCAAGAAAAAACGGGCCGAGGATTACTATTCCCCCGGCGGCAAGGCAGGTAAGCGTCCGGATCGAGCCACCATCGTATATTGCAACCGAATTCGGGAGGCCTACGGTGACGTTCCCATCATCATCGGAGGCTTAGAGGCATCCTTGCGCCGCTTTGCACACTACGATTACTGGTCAGACACGGTACGCCGTTCCATTTTGGTAGATTCCAGAGCTGACATTTTGACCTATGGCATGGGAGAAAACATTTTGCTCCGCTTGGCACGGCTGCTGGATAAGGGCGTTCCCATCAAAAAGATCCGGGACGTCAGAGGAACGGTCTACTTGGCCAAGCCCGACGAGCCCGTCCATTACCCGATTGCCGCCCAATTTGACTACAATGTATTAAAGACCGACAAATCCGCCTATGCCCATGCCTTTGGCATCCAATATCGGAATCAGGATGCCATCAACGGACAGGCGATCTTGGAGCGATACGACGATAAGGTGTTGGTGCAAAATCCGCCAATGCCGCCGCTGGAGCAAAAAGAGCTGGATCACGTTTACAGCTTGCCCTATATGCGTACCTATCATCCCTGCTATGAGAAAGAGGGAGGCGTTCCCGCCATTCAGGAGGTTCGGTTCTCTCTTACGCACAACCGAGGCTGCTTTGGGGGCTGTAATTTCTGTGCTTTGGCCTTTCACCAAGGTCGGACGGTGCGTTCGCGCAGTATCGAGAGTGTGGTTGCAGAAGCAAAACTCATCTCCGAGCTTCCCGATTTTAAGGGCTACATTCATGATGTAGGCGGACCGACCGCCAATTTCCGTTCCCCCGCCTGCCAAAAGCAGTTGAAGGACGGTGTGTGCGCCAACCGAAAATGCTTGGCCCCCACTCCCTGCAAACAGCTTCGTGCCGACCACAGCGAATATTTGGAGCTGTTGGAACGGATCGAAGCCCTTCCCAAGGTCAAAAAAGTCTTTATCCGCTCGGGGATTCGTTTTGATTATCTGCTGGCCGATTCCGACGACCGCTTCTTCCGCAAGCTGGTTCGGGATCACGTCAGCGGACAGCTCAAGGTGGCACCGGAGCATTGCTCGTCTGCCGTTCTGCGGTGCATGGGCAAGCCCGATTTTTCGGTTTACGAAACCTTCCGCAAACGCTTTTTTGCCATTACCAAGGAATTAGGCAAGGAACAGTATCTGGTTCCCTACCTCATGTCCAGCCATCCCGGCTCCACGCTGCAAGATGCATTGGAGCTGGCACTCTGCCTCAAGAGAGATCACTATGCCCCCGAACAGGTACAGGATTATTATCCAACTCCCGGCACAGCCTCTACGGTCATGTTCTATACCGGGATCAACCCCCTGGACGGAAAGACGGTTTATGTAGCAACCGATTATCATGAAAAACAGCTGCAGCGTGCATTGCTGCAATACAACCGACCGCAAAACGCAGATCTGGTTCGGGAGGCGCTCCGACGGTTGGGTCGTGAGGATCTCATCGGCCACGGGGAGCATTGTCTTGTACGCCCCGAGCCGTCCAAGTCCTTTTCTCCAAAGGGGCGTATCCCCAAAAAGAGCGAAAGAGACGGCCATACCCACACCGTTAACAGACGAACAGCGACCAAAAAAGGTGCAAACCGAACGCAATCTGACAAGAGTTCTGCCAAGCAGATCGGTAAAAAACAAAATGGAAAGCCCACAGGGCGCAAAAGAAGGGGAAAACACGCATGACTGCCTTTGCACATTGGCTCAATACAGCATTTGCGGACTTTGATTATGGAATTTTGGAATTTTATCACAGATTGGCCGAGAAAGCGGGCGGATTTTTCACCCCATTTATGTCCGTCGTCAGTCTGATTAGCGACCTTGGCTTTTTGTGCTTTGCCGTTGCTTTCGTTCTGCTGTTGTTTCCCAAGACCAGAAAAGTTGGCTTTTGTATGATTGCCGCCGTTGGGATCGGAGCGATTCTGAACAACGTCATTCTCAAAGAATGGATCGCTCGGCCCCGTCCGTTCCAATCGGAGGTTGCCATCTTCCGTGTCTGGTGGGAATCGGTAGGGGCACCTCACGTGGGCGAATTTGCCTTCCCCTCCGGCCACACAGCCGCCGCCGTCTCCGGCATGGCGGCCATGGGACTGATGCTTCAAAAAAAATACATCTGGATTCCCGTGGGGTTGGCTTATTCTATTTTGGTGGGAGCTTCCCGCAATTATCTGATGGTGCACTATCCAACCGACGTGATGGGGGCCTTTCTGTCGGGCTTTGTAGGTGCACTGGCCGCTGTTGGCCTCACGGTGCTCTGCTTCCGCTTTGCGCAACAGAAACGGGACAAGGCCTTTTTCCGCTTTCTACTGAATGCCGATATCCGTTCCCTGTGGAGCAAGAAACGCAACCAAACCACCTCGGAGCAATAAAAAAACAACCCCTTTGCAGATGGTAAAGGGGTTGTTTTTTTGCATGGAAAGAGCGTTTCAGTTACCGTACAGGTCCTTGGCCAAACGCAAGCTCTCCTCCGGCTCCAGCAGAGGGTTGTACTCCAAGCCCAGTGCACCGGTATAGCCTGCTTCATCGACTGCCTTTAAGATCACACGGTAGTCACTTTCTCCGTTTTGCATCTCGTGTCGGCCGGGATGCCCCGCACCGTGGAGATGAGCAATACAATCTAAGTTGTTCAGAATATTGGGAATGATATTTCCCTCCATGACCTGCTGATGATAAATGTCATAAATCACCTTGACATTGGGATGATTCACCTCTCGGATGATCTCAAACGCCTCCAATGAGGACCACAGATAATAACCGGGATGGTTGACATAGGTATTTAGGGGCTCGATCATCACCGTGACACCATATTTCTCCAAAATCGGTGCGCCTGCACGAAGGCCGGCCACAGTGGAGGCATGCTGCTCCTCACGGGGAGCACCCGTGTCCTTGCCCACCTGAGTGATCAAACGATGAACACCAAGCTTCTGAGCGGCGATACAACTCTCTTCCAATCCGGCCACCCAAGTATCACGATAGGCAGGATCGGTCAAATTGAACTCGGTGGTGCACATACTCAACAGCTCCACTCTCGTTTCATCCAAGGTCTGTTTGACCGCATCCAGATCCAAGTCCTTCCATCGGTAGGTCTCAGCGGCATCGTATCCCAAAGCCGCTACTCGACGGATCGCATCGCAAAAATCCACCTTCTTAAAAAAACACGGAATGGCTACACAAAGTCTCATGGTTTCTCCTCCTCATCCTTTTCAATCAAAAGTAATCACTTGCCCCGTTTCCATCGAACGGTTGGCGGCAAAGCCCAACCGCAGGCTCTTCATAGCATCGGCATAATCCGAACGGATCAAACTGCGATCCCCTGTTTGAACTGCATCCACAAAGGCACGGTCCAAGGTGAAGGTCTGATCAGCCGACCGCTTGATGTCTCTGGTCTCGTATTTGGTCTCAATGATCAGATTGTTGCGCAAGCGATAATCAAAAATAATATCTTCCAAAGTGATATACAATCCGCAACGAGGACGCACCCCCTCATTTTTCTGAATGTAACAACCGCTGACCAAAGTAGCCGTTACATGGTTGGGGAAGCGCAAAACAACGGTAGAATGATCGTCGGTGTCATACTCCTCCGAGCAAAGCTCTCCTGCTTTCACAATTCCTCTGGAAGCCGTCGCATACACCGAAAGAGGTTCTCCGAAGAGATAGCGAAGTTCGTCCAACAGATGGATATTCTGCTCCACCAGCTGACCGCCGCAATCGGTCTTCTTCTGCCACCACCATACTCCGGGAATACCTCCTACCCAGGAACCATAAACCAAGCCGCCCGCCTTATGCTTGGGTAGCTCTGCCTTGATGATATCGGTCAAATCCTGATAGCGATCTTGAAAG
>JAFTRT010000059.1 GCA_017462145.1 Clostridia bacterium | reverse complement strand
GTGTACGGCTTTGGTGCCGTGGCCATTTATTGGTTGAGCTTTGCCGTCAAAGGGCATCCCCTTTGGCTTCAATTTCTCACCTTTGCCGCAGGTGGAAGTGCCGTGGAGTATGTTGCCAGCCTCTTTCAAGAGCTGGTCTTTGGCTCTACCTCGTGGGATTATTCGGACGATTGGCTGAATCTGGGTGGGCGAATCACCCTGCATATGTCTCTCATTTGGGGACTGTTAGGGGTTCTGTTCATCCGATTTCTCTATCCGCCCCTCTCTCGGGTATTGACCGCCGCCAGAGGAAGCGCCGGAACGGTCATCGGTATCCTCCTGACGGTTCTGATGTGTGTCAATCTTTTAGTCACCTCCGCCGCTGTCTTGCGTTGGAGGGAGCGGTGCTTTGATATTCCCGCCGAGCACAAGTTGGATGTTTGGTTGGATGCCAACTGGCCGAATGAGACCATGGAATCCATTTACTGTAACATGGAATTTGTCGGTATCGACGATAACATTGACATTCAAGAACAAACAGGAGGACAAAAAACATGATCACCGAACAATGCTACATTCTCTACAACCCCCATGCCGGAAGTGGAGAAGGTAAGATCACAGCAGAAGCACTGTCTCTTGCTTTGGGCATCCACTCCCAGGGGCTGGCCGATATGACCAAGATCACCAACTACGCTGCCTTTCTGTCGGATAAACAGGATTGCGCTCTCGTCGTCTGCGGCGGAGACGGCACACTGAATCGTTTTGTCAACGAAACGACTCATCTGAACCTACCCAACGAAATCTACTTCTTGCCTATAGGAACCGGCAACGATTTTCTTCGGGATATCGATGCCATCGTAACCAAAGAACCCATTCGGATCACCGACTACTTGAAGCATCTGCCCCTGTGCGAGGTCAACGGCCAACGATACCGTTTTATCAACGGTGTGGGCTTTGGCATTGACGGCTATTGCTGTGAAGTGGGAGACCACCTCAAAGCAGAGGGAAAAAAGGATATCTGCTATACCTCCATTGCCATCAAGGGGCTACTGTTTCACTATAAGCCTTGCGGTGCAACGGTAACGGTAGACGGTGTTTCCCACCGCTATGAAAAGGTTTGGATCGCACCCGTCATGCACGGCCGCTACTACGGAGGCGGCATGATGCCAACCCCCGACCAAAAAAGAAATAACGAGGATGGAACCGTGTCCATCCTCCTGTTCCACAGCACAGGAAAGCTGAAAACGCTGATGATCTTCCCCTCTCTGTTCAAAGGAGAGCACTTGAATCATCCAGAGGCAACGGAGGTACTGACAGGCAAGGAGATCGAGGTGGAATTTGACCGACCCTCTCCCTTGCAAATCGACGGCGAGACCATCTCCAACGTCAAAAAGCACCGTATTCTTTCTCATTCAGCCTCAATCGAGCTTTCTTCCAAACTTCAAACCAAAGAAAGCGAACCGCAAGCGGTCACGGAGTAACGCAACCGATTCGTCTTTTTCAACCAAAGGATGGTTTTTGAACGATGAAATACTTGATCTTAAGCTGTAATACCGGCCAAGGACACAACGCCTGTGCCGAAGCCATTCGGGAAACACTGGTACGCAGAGGTGCGGATTGTGACGTCTGCGATGCGCTCTCCTTTATCTCCCCTCGCTTTTCCGGCTTCATTTCCAAAGGATTCGTTTTTTCCTATCGGTATCTGCCGACTCTCTTTGGAACTTGCTATGCTTACGTGGAGCGGCACCGTGACCTGTTGGGAGAGAATTCTCTTTCCTACCGTTCCCTCTCCCGTGCTTCCGCATCGCTGTATGAGCTGTGCCGCAAGGAGAACTACGATGCCATCCTTTGCACCCACACCTTCGCATCCATGATGTTGACTCACGTCAAAAAAACATATTCTCTGTCTGCCAAAACCGCCTTGGTCATCACCGATTATACCTGCTATCCGGGGGTGGAGACCTCCCAAACGGACGTTTGTTTCATCCCTGCGGAGGGACTGACCGAGGAATTTTGCCGATACGGTACACGGAGCGAGATCATCGCAAGCGGTCTTCCCATACGACAGGCGTTTTCAGAGCACATCGAATATTCCGAAGCCCGCCGCCTGTTGGGGCTTCCGCCAAACACCCGTCATCTGTTGATGATGTGCGGCAGTATGGGCTGCGGCCCCATTCCCCGGTTGCTGAAACAATTGGCCAAAAGCAAGGCGGAGGATGTAACCGTTACGGTCATTTGCGGCACCAACCGCCGCCTGCTCCGTTCTCTGCAACGCAAATATGGAAACGATCCTCGTTTCCGCATTTGCGGCTATGAAAAAAACATCTCTCTTCTCATGGACAGTGCCGATCTCTATCTGACTAAGCCCGGCGGGATCAGCGTGACCGAGGCGGCGGCCAAAGGCTTGCCCCTTGCTCTGATCCAGGCCGTACGAGGCTGTGAGGCACACAATATGCGCTTTTTCGTGCGTTCGGGCGGTGCCATCGGAGACGACTCGCCTGCCCGATTGGCAGATCGGTGCCTGGCTCTGCTACAGAATCCCGATGCATTGAAACGAATGTCCGATTGTCTGCTGCGCTGTGTTCCTCAAGATGCGGCCAAAACCGTTGTGGGGTACACCGAGCAAATGATAAAAGCCTACCGTCCATGATACAAAAAAGCCTTTTCCTGTTTTCCACAGGAAAAGGCTTTTTTATACAAAGAAAGAGAGCAACCATCGGATGCCCCGTATCACAGCACCGTCCTCGGGACGGAAGGTCACAACTTCCCCCTGCAAGCAGCAAATCCGGTACAGCCACACGGCGATCATCACAAGCCCCGAAACGATCAAAAGCACCTGCTCGGCTTTCTGCCGTTTCCAACAGCGCAACATAACCAACGCCGCCAAAACAAAGGGGAGTGCCACCCAAAGAGGATGATAGGAAAAAGCATCCGCAAACCGAAAAGTCAAAGCAGACAGGCAAGCGCGGGTCATCCCACAACCGGGACAGGAAACACCCGTCAGCCATTTGACGGGACAGGGGATGCTCAATAAAAACATGATGCCGTACAGCACGGCAATACCGCCCAGAATCAAAATGTCCTGCCGATGCCGTTGCCAAAGCCGTTTCCACATTTCCGATTTGCCTCCTTCCCACCTGATCGCAAGGCTTATTGTACCACAAAGACCTTCTCTTGTCAAGTTGTTCAACACCGAAGAAAAATTCATCCGATCCCTTGACAAGGTATCAAAAAAGTGATATACTGTCGACAGAATCTTTCATCTAAAAAAGGAGAATGACCATGGCAACGAATTTTACCACGAACGTATCCCCTCATTTTGATATGGATGCCTTTGCAGCAGAGCTGGAGCAACTGTACCGTACGAAAGGCTTTGCCATTCGAACCACCAAGTTGAGCAACGGGATTCAGATGGTATTTGATAAGGGTTGCGGCGGCATCAACATGCTGTTGGGCATGGGACTCGGCATCACTGCAAGCATCACCGTCTCCGACGGGGTGTTGAGCGTCAACTACACGGACGAGGAGTGGACGGGCAAGATCATCGGTCTCGTTGTGGGCTGGTTCCTGTGCTTGATTCCTTTTGTCACCGCTGTCATCGGTGCCATCCAGCAGATGGATTTGTCCAAGAACATCAACAACGACATCACGCTATTGGTTGGAAAACAGGCTTAACATCAACAGAAGAAAACGATTCGCATTGTGTCCGTCAGAACACAATGCGAATCGTTTTTTGATTTCATTCACAAGTTAGATTGGGATAGTCACCCCGCTCGTGCATCTGCTGCAAACATTCCACCACCGTAGGACGGTCCTCGCGGTAGGTCACGCCAAACCATTGTGCCTCAGTGGACAGAACCCGAACCGAAAGCCCGTTTTCCCGAAGCTGACGATCCACAAAGGTGGGTAGTGCGTACTCTGCCTTCAGATTGTCGCCCGCCTCCTTCGTCAAGAAGCTCGCAAAGGAATCTCCCATCTCATGGAAGATTTCGGGACGGAAGCCCCACATATTCATGGATACCAAAACGTCGGGATCCAAAATACCGTCGGTCTCGTCAAAAATCACGCCGTCCGCCCCAACGCCAATGCGGTAGGTCTCCTTGACGTGAGCGAGCCGTCCGTTTTTCACCATACAAATGCCTCGGGTCACCGCACCGTTACGGCTGACCGTATTTTTCAAACGGTACCCCACCATAGCGGCTTCTCCCTCCTGCAGGGAAACCAATGCCCTGTGCATGGTGACAAACGCATCCTTCCCGTAGTAATCATCTGCATTGATCACGGCAAAGGGCTCACAGATGGCCTCCTTGCCACACAGCACGGCGTGCACCGTTCCAAAGGGCTTCACACGCTCAGGCGGGAGCGAATAAGAGGCAGGCAGCGAGGAAAAATCCTGATACACGCACGCAATCTCTACACCCGTCAGCGTTTGGCAAAAGCGGTTGATGATCTCCCGATGTTGAGGCTTGATCACAAAGACGATTTTGGAAAAGCCTGCCTGCACCGCATCGTAAATAGAATATTGCATCAAAGCCTCTCCATGAGGGCCGATGCCATCCACCTGCTTGTCTCCGCCGTATCGGGAGCCAAGGCCGGCGGCCATGATCAAAAGTGCCGTTTTGGTTTGCATATTCCGTTCCTTTCTCAAGCCGAGGCTTGCTGTCAACATCATCGTACTCTTATTGTACCATACCCTGCCCCATTTGTCAAGTCGGGCTTTTGCGAGGGATCGATGGCGTGGGAATCGAAACACCTGCCGCCACCTCCCCTTTGTCTTTGATCCAATGTTGCGAAATGGGAACTCGCCTTGCAGAAAAAATTAAGCGTTCAAACAAGCAGTTAAGAAATTTTGTGCATCATCATAATCAATTTCATGATCAAATTGCTCGATTATGTTTTCAAGTGCCGTGCCTTCATATTGCGTAACACCTCTTGAATTTCTTCCAGCCCAATGCTTAATGATTCGTGTTCCCGACAACAATTGCCTATTGTACATAGAGCAAAGACGAGTTTGAATATTTTTATGCTCATCAATTACTACAATATATACGAGATACACACTGTTTTCTTCGGCAAGAAACGAAAGCAATTTATCAATGTTATATCCCTTAGGATTACTGGATAGAAATAAAATTTTTGTTTTGATATCCGTTTTCGTATAATAATGTTCAAAATTTCGTTCATAATCTCCCAAATCGTCTGCCGTGAAAAATTCAGGAAGAGGTTTTTGTTCATGTAAACAATTCATCAAAATGGCTTTCAAGTCATCTTCTGCTGTAATTAAGTATTCGATGATTCGTCCGCGCAAATTTACGTTATCAATGAAAGCGGCGATTGCAATTTCATCTCTAACAGCATGAACTCTATTGCATAAATCTGCATTCAAAGCTTCGTATTCAATTGAAGAAAGGAAGGAAATTGCACGTTCAACGGAAGCCCTTATATAATCTATTTCTACATCTGTTGGGTGAAATTTCCTACCAATAGGTACAATGTTATTAGTCGCTTCAACTAAGCGTTCAAGATTTTCTTCAAATGTATAGTTTCCATGGCAAGAAAACAGATACTCAAAATTTTCAGGAATGTTTGCAATTCCTTCAAAATCCCTCATTATATCGCTTCCGTTAAAACTACCTTTGATGTTATCGCACCTTAGTTCTTGTGAAGAATTGCTGATTTTCTTCAAAAAAGTTGTATTTGAAATAATTAAAAAGTTTTTGTGTGGAGTTACAAGACAAACAACAAATTGAATATCATCATACTTATGC
>JAFTRT010000058.1 GCA_017462145.1 Clostridia bacterium | reverse complement strand
TGTTCCGAAAATGTCTGATCCCCTCTGCACTGCTGGGCGGCGCATTGCTTTTGACCGTCTCCATTTTCTGCAAGCAGTTCGGATTTGTGCCGGTGGATAACCGGCTCATGCAGGTCATCACCTATCACTGCCTGGCCATCGGTTTTGCCTCCATGTCCCTGAAGACGGAAAAGAGTACCCATAAGACGAACCGTGCTCAGGTGGTCGAGTTTGGTGCCCTGCAGGGCGGTTCCTACATGCTGCAGGCATTCGTAGGTCTCGGAATTACCCTAATCCTGTTCTTGCTAACCCGTCACGGCGATCATGTTATCTCCTACATCTGCGGTCTGATCCTCCCTCTGGCTTACGGTCAAGGCCCCGGCAACGCACTCAGCTGGGACATCAACTTTACCAACACCCCCGTCACGCAGTTTGCTGGCAACGGCAGCTTTGGCTTGTCTCTGGCATCCATCGGCTTTGTGGTTGCTTCTATATTTGGCGTGTTGTATATCAACATCCACAAAAAGCGCGGCAACCTGTACGTCCGCAAGGACAAGCCCTCCGATGAAATCGTGGACCAGACCAATCCCAGCGGGGACGAGATTCCCGATAACGAATCCGTGGACAAATTTACCATTCAGGCAGGCTTCGTTGCGCTGGCCTATGCCATTTCTTTCGGTTTCATGTGCCTTTTGGGCGCTCTCTCCGACTTTACAAACAACATTGCCTGGGGCTTCAACTTCCTGTGGGCTTCTCTGGCGGCCATGCTGATCAGATTTGTGGTCAACCAGCTGCGCAAACGTGACTTGATGACCCGCACCTATATCAACAACTATCAGATGGATCGCATCTCCGGTTTCTCTTTTGATTTGATGATCGTTGCCGGCGTAGCTGCCATCGAGATTAACGACATCAAAAATTACATCCTCCCCATCGTAGTCCTCAGCCTAGTGGGTACCGTGGTCACTTACATTTATATCCGCATGGTGGCGAAGGAGTGTTTCAAGGGATTTGAACACGAATTTTTCCTAATGAGCTTCGGTACGATGACCGGTACAGCCTCCAACGGCATGATCCTCATGAAGGAAATCGACCCAGGTCTGCGGACTCCCACCTCCAGTCTGTACATCCTTTCCAATTTCCCCGCCATGGTGATGATCGCACCCCTGCTGCTGTTTCTGAGTTTTGCGGGAAGCTCTCTGACAAAAGCCATCATTGCCTGTGCACTTTTCTTCGTACTGTGGTTTGCGTACACCGTGTATTTGTTCCGCAGAAAAATCTTCAAAAAGCGGTACGCAAATGCTCCTGTTACCGTTTGGGAGGACGAGGCATAACAGGCCGAAAACTCGAGTACGACGCTTCTGATATCGCAAAATTATCCGCATTTATTTGTACCCTTAATTCACTAAGAAAGGGCTTGTCCAGGCGGCAAGCCCTTTCTTTATCTTTTACATTTGCTTCCAGCGTAAGTCGACACGGTATCTTTTCCGCAATTGTTCTTTTTTGGAGTTTGCTTTCGTTGCACATCCTCATGGGATGATGTATAATCCTGAATATAAGAGTTTTTGCAGGAGGTAGGGTATGACAGGATTGCTCCACGGTGTGCTGGCCTTGCTCATCTATTTTGCGGCGGCAGCGAGCATTGCCCTTATCAGCCGTGTTTTGATTCAGATTCCCGATGAACTGTTCCGCAAGATCCTCCATTGCATTTTGCTGGGCTCCTTGATCATTTTTGTCTTCTGTTTTAACCAATGGTTGCACAGTGCCGCTAGCGCCGTGGTCTTTGCTGTGCTTGTCTATCCGGTCCTTGCCTGGTTTGAACGCTTTAAAGGCTTCTCAAAACTGACCACGGAACGCAAAAAAGGAGAACTGAAAGAAAG
>JAFTRT010000057.1 GCA_017462145.1 Clostridia bacterium | reverse complement strand
CGGCCACCTGACCATCGGCGGTGTAGACACCGTAGAGCTTGCCAAAACTTACGGAACCCCTGCATACGTGTTGGATGAATCGGTCATCCGAGAACAGTGCCGCACCTATCTCCGTGCCGCACGCACCCATTTCGGTGCCGATGCACTGCCCCTCTACGCCTCCAAAGCACTTTGCTTTACGGGCATCTATCGCCTTGCCGCAGAGGAAGGCATGGGAATCGACTGTGTGTCCGGCGGAGAGCTTTATACCGCAAAAAAAGCAGGCTTTCCTGCAGAACGCATCTACTTTCACGGCAACAATAAAACCGACCGTGATATTGCCGATGCCATGGATATGGGCGTGGGCACCTTTGTGGTGGATAACACCGACGAGCTGACTGCTCTCTCCGCAGAGGCAGTGCGCCGAGGGATCACACAGCGGATCCTGTTGCGCATCACCCCCGGTATTGACCCCCATACCCACCGTGCCGTTGTCACAGGCAACGTAGATTCCAAATTCGGAAGTGCCATCGTTACGGGACAGGCAATGGCCATCGTCAAGGCCGCTTTGGCCGCCGACGGCGTCTCTCTTGCCGGTCTCCATTGCCATATCGGTTCCCAGATCTTTGATTTGGATCCCTTTGCCGATGCAGCCCAAATTATGGTTCGCTTCTTGGCACAAATCAAAGAAGAATGCGGCTGTGAGCTGAATGAGCTCAATCTGGGCGGAGGCCTTGGGGTTCGCTACACCGAATATGACCGAACGATTGACTACGCCGCTGCCATCGGCGAGATCGCCGCCATCGTCAAGGCTCGTTGTGCCGAGTACGGCGTGGCCGTACCTCGCATCATTCTGGAGCCCGGTCGCTCTCTGGTGGCCGCCGCAGGCATTACTCTTTATACAGTAGGCTCGGTCAAGGAGATCCCCCATTTCAGAAATTATATTTCCGTGGACGGCGGTATGCCGGACAATCCCCGATACGCCCTGTATCAATCCCAATACACCGCCCTCATTGCCAACCGTGCGAGTGAACCCCGCACCTATCGGGCAACGTTGGCAGGCCGTTGCTGTGAATCGGGCGATCTATTGGGAGAAAACATGGAGATCCAGCCTGCCCGCAGAGGGGACATTCTGGCCGTTTTGGTCACGGGTGCTTACAACGACTCCATGGCCTCCAATTACAACCGTCTTCCCCGTCCGCCCGTTATTTTGGTCAAGGACGGACAAGCACGCATAGCCGTGCGTCGGGAGACCTACGCCGACCTGACAGCAAGGGACGTTCTCTGACCCATCACCATCCTTGATACGGAGGAAATACCATGCTATCTGCTTTATTCAGCGGCAACATTCAAGGCTTTCTCATTCTGTTTGGTTTGAGCCTGCCCATTGTTCTGCTTTCTCTTTCGGTCCATGAGACCGCCCACGGCTACGTGGCCTATCGATTAGGAGATCCCACCGCCCACAGCTTGGGGCGGTTGACACTGAATCCCATCAAGCATATCGATCCCTTTGGCTTTCTGTGTATGCTGTTATGCGGCTTTGGTTGGGCCAAGCCCGTTCCCATCAACACTCGCTATTTCAAAAAACCCAAGCGAGATATGGCACTGTCTGCTCTTGCAGGCCCTGTTTCCAATCTGCTTTTGGCCCTGCTCTTTGCCATTTTCCTTCGGGTGGAATTTACTGTCATCAACCATGTTTCCATCCCGGATACCGAGTTTTCCCGCAATTTTCTCTATCTGCTGATGGAGTTTTTCACCTTGGGCGTGACACTGAACGTCAGCCTTGCCGTGTTCAATCTCATTCCCGTTCCGCCCTTTGACGGCTCTCGCATCCTCTTGATCTTTTTGCCCACCGATCTGTATTTTAAGATCATGCGGTACGAAAAAGTCCTGTACGTGATCCTGATGGTCGCATTGCTGTTGGGATTGCTGGACGGTCCCTTGGATGCCGTCTCTGATTTCTTTATCAATTTGATTTACAAGATTACGTTTTAAGAAAACGGTAAATATTCTAATGGGGGAAAAGCATGGAAGCCGTTACCTACCGCTTGGATCAGTTTGAAGGTCCTCTGGACCTTTTGCTGACACTGATACAAAAGAATAAGGTGAGCATTACGGATATTCCCATTGCTCTGATCTGTGACCAGTATATGGCCTACATCACCGAGGCACAGGCGTTGGACATGGATGTGGCATCCGAATTCATCGTCATGGCCAGTGAGCTGATGCTGCTCAAAAGCCGGATGCTCCTGCCCAAGGAGGAGGACGATGAGGAGGATCCCAGAGCAACGTTGACCGATGCCTTGCTCCGCTATCAACAAGCCAAGGAGGCCGCCGCCAAGCTGTCTCCCCTGTATGCCTATTACAGCGGACGAATGGTCAAAGATACTGACGAAATCTCGGTGGATAAAACCTTTGTGCAGGATCAGGACGTCGCTTCCCTGTGTGCCGCCGTTCGGCGGATCAACGCCTATCGGGATGCCATGGATCGGGCGGCCACTACAACCTTCCGCCCCATGATCAGCAAACCCATCATTCCCGTGGAGATCAAGATCGTCTCCATTCTCAAAACCGTGGAACGCAAGGGCAGTGCCACCTTGCAGGACTTTTTGGAGAGCGAGGCCACGTTGCCCGATATGATCGCCGCCTTTTTGGGCGTACTGGAGCTGATCAAAATTCGAAAGCTTCTCATTGATGCAGAACCGGAGGACATGGCAGAAAACGCCTTGCTCCCCGCCACCACACGCTTTGTTCTCAACACCGACGAAGAATCGGTGGAGGACAGCGAATATCTCACGTCCCCGTCGTCAGACGAGGAGGCCTAAGGAGGAGATCAGATGGACGAGCAAGCAATCGTTCAAAATCCCATTCAAAGCTTAGAAGCCGCTGTAGAAGCCATTCTGTATGCGGCAGGCTATCCCGTCCGATACGAAAAGATCGCAGAGGTGTTGGGGTTGGATCTGCGTAACACCAAGACGCTGATTCGCCACATGAGCGAAGCCTATAACGGGGAGCAATCCACCCGAGGGCTGAATCTGTTGCTCTTTGAGGACACCTGCCAGCTCTGCACCAAGGAGCAGTACGCTCCCTATATTCGAGAGGCTCTTGGAATCCGTCGCGGCGGCAACCTGTCCGCCTCCTCCATGGAGGTATTGGCCATCGTTGCCTACAATCAGCCGGTGACTCGTTCCTTTGTGGATCAGGTTCGAGGCGTGGAAAGCAACTACGCCATGAATTCTCTCATCGACAAGGGCTTGATCCGTGCCTGCGGACGGCTCAATGCCCCCGGACGCCCCATGCTGTACGGCACTACCGAAAAATTTTTACGGGTCTTTGGCCTTCTCTCCCTGTCGGAGCTTCCCGCCACCGAGACCATGCTTCCTCCCAAGGAGGAGGCTCCCGTCCTGTCTCTGGACGGAGAGGATGAAGACGGAGGCGAGTTGACCATTGCCGAGGCAGAAGCCGAATTCTAATTGAAACAGCAGACTCTGCGGAAAGGAGACCGATGATAGGGCTCACCGTATGTGCCTGCCTTGCATTGCTGTTTGCCCTGGTGCTCTCCTCACGGGTCAGACTGGTGTTGGAATATGCCACAGAGCCACGTCTCACGCTTTACGTGTTGGGCATTCCCATTCGTCTGATCCCTCAAAAGCCTCCCAAGAAAGGCCCTCATTCCATGAGTGCCCGAACGGCAAGGCGGATCCGCCGCAAACGGGAAAAGCAGCTGCAAAAGCAGGCAGAAAAGAAAAAAAAGCAAAAGCTGGAAAAACGAAAAAAGAAGTTGGAACAGCAACGAAAAAAGAAAAAAGGAATCAAGGAGAAGCCTCCCATCACCATACCGGAGATCTTGGAGCTGATTCACTTGACCGAAGCGGTCCTCAAAGCCTTGGTGGGAAGCTTTCTCAAGCACCTTCGGGTACGGGTGGCACGGCTTCGTCTGGTCATTGCCACGGGAGATGCGGCAACCACAGCGCTCGCCTATGCGGCGGTCACACAGGCCGTATCGGTGCTGTATCCCTTGTTTGACGAAATTCCAACCCTCCGCTTTACCAAGCGAGCTGATATTGACATCAGCCTGGATTACGCAAAAGAGGACTCCGAGGTCGATCTGCGGATGGATTTTTCCCTTCGCCTTTGTCATATTCTCGGTATGCTTCTGCGCACCTTGGGCACCGCCCTGATACGAGGCCTCCGATTCTTCTTGGGCTACCTGGAACATCACCCGAAGGCTCTTTCCGGCGGGCATTCCAACAAGCGTTCCGCAAAAGCGGCAAACAAGAAGACCGCCACCAAAAAAACATGACCGATACACTTCTGAAACCGAAACAAAAAAATTGAAATAGATCCATCAACAGAAAGGAACTTCATTATGGCAACCGAACACAAGCTTCCTGAAATCATTCGTTCTTCCTTGGAAAGCATCCGCTCGATGGTAGATGCCAACACCGTGATTGGGGACCCCATCGTAGCCTCCGGCACCACCATCATTCCCGTCTCCAAGATCTCGGTCGGCGTGGCAACGGGCGGTGTGGACTACAACCCCAAGAAAGAGGATCAGCCCCGTCCCCAAAATTTTGGCGGCGGAGGCGGAACCGGTGTAACGCTGGCACCTCTCGGCTTTTTGATCGTGGATAAAGACGGCGACGTGGAATTTTTGAACGTGGTCAACAAGGGACAGCCCGATCCGGTGGATCAGATTGCCGACTTGGTCGAGCGTGCCCCCGATATCATCGCACGAATCCGCGATCTGTTCGTCAAGGACGAAGCAAGCATCTGATCTCTCATGTTTGAGCGGAGTGCTTCATATAAATAGGAGGAAACCATATCCAACGAGGTGCCTCTATGAAGCGTATTTCCGCCTTGCTTCTTCTCTTTTGTATTACAGTCGCCGCAATGGGGCGCAGCTTTGCTGCGCCTACCCTTGCGGCCAATCTGCACGCAGAAGCCTTTTCTCAATCTCTTTCGGCCCAAAGTGCCGTGCTCATGGAAGCGGACAGTCGCACCGTGCTCCACGAGCAAACAGCCCACATTCCCATGGGAATGGCCAGCACGACAAAGATCATGACCGCCTTGGTGACAGCAGAACGGTTGGAGGCGGATACCGTCGTGACCGTTCCGCCGCAAGCGGTAGGCATTGAGGGATCCTCCGTCTATTTGGTCGAGGGAGAACCATTGACCGTCAAAGAGTTGCTGTACGCTCTGATTTTGGCATCGGCCAACGATGCGGCTGTGGCGTTGGCGATTGCCGTTGCCGGAAGCGAAGAGGCTTTTTGTGCACTCATGAACGAAAAAGCGGCCTCTCTCGGCTTGATCGACACTCATTTTGAAAATCCACACGGCCTTGCCGACGACGAACATTACACCACAGCCTACGAATTGGCACTGCTGTCCGCCGCTGTGTTGGAGCACCCCCTGTTACGGGAGATTGCCGCAACCAAACGCACCGCCATCCCCTTTGACGGAACACCCAACGGGCGGTATTTAGTCAACCACAACAAAATGCTGACGCAATATGAGGGAGCCATCGGTCTGAAAACAGGCTTTACCAAAAAAACCGGTCGCTGCTTGGTCAGTGCCGCCTGCCGAGACGGCATGACGCTCATTGCCGTTACCTTGAATGCCCCTGACGATTGGCGCGACCATAAAGCTCTGTTGGATTACGGCTTTGATACCTACAAACGATTGACACTGTTTGAGACAGGCGGCTTTTCCTACGCCCTGCCTTTGGTGGGAGGTGTTTCCAAAACCGTCATTCTGACCAATCAAGCCCCCCTCTCTCTGTTGTTACCCAAGGATCATCCCACACCAACGTTGAAAGTAGAGCTGGTGCATCGCTTTGCGTTTGCCCCCGTTCTGCAAGAAGACGTACTGGGAACGCTGGTTCTGCATTGCGGTGAGCAAAGTACATCCTCTCCTCTGGCTGTAGCGGAAACGGCGTTGCGCAAGCAGGAGAAAAGGAACCGATTGATGGTTTGTTTGGAAGCGATACGAGACCGCATTGCGGCATTTTTCCAAAGCTTTGCAGGAAAGGAATAGTCATGGATTCCATCAAGCTACAAAAATATTTTTCCGATTGCGGCATCATGTCCCGACGTGCCGCCGAGACGGTCATCGCCAATCGGGAGGTCACCGTGAACGGACAGATTGCTTCCTTGGGAGACCGTATCGTTCCCAACCGTGACA
The DNA here is from genome assembly GCA_017462145.1 of Clostridia bacterium. The sequence goes on along the minus strand of JAFTRT010000057.1, from coordinate 4,398 downwards.
CCGTCGTGTACAAGGGGCAAGAGATCCATCCCAAAGCAGGAGCGCATACCTATCTGTTGCTTCACAAACCGCGAGGCTACGTCACCACCGTTTCCGATGAAAAAGGGCGGCCTACGGCGCTCTCTCTTCTAAAGGGTGTCTCGGAACGAGTCTATCCCGTAGGCAGACTGGATATGGACTCGGAGGGGCTTTTGCTCTTGACTGATGACGGAGAGCTGACCTATGCTCTGACCCATCCCCGACACAGCATTCCCAAACGATATCACGTCACCATCAGCGGGGCGCTGACCCCATCGGTCCTGCAACGCCTGTCCTCCTCGATGGTATTGGACGGCTATCGGATCCTACCGGTAGAAGTAACGGTTCTCTCTTCCTCCGACCAAACCAAGGAAGCGGTGTTGGAGATGATCCTGTATGAGGGACGAAACCGCCAGATCCGAAAAATGTGCGGGGCGGTGGGATTGTCGGTCAAACGGCTTTGCCGTGTGGCCATTGGTAATATTGAGCTGGGCGATCTGCCCCGGGGAGACTTCCGTCCCTTGACCGAAGAAGAAATTCAGCAACTAAAGCAAGCGGAGCAAGCCGTTCCGCCCAAGAAATGAAAGGACAACGACTATGTTAAAAATACTTCCCATTCAATCCAAAACCGAGCAGGAAGAGCTTTGCCGCCTCTGCGGCATTTCTTACAAGCCCGATCTGTTGGCATACCGTGCAGAGGTGGACGGCGAATTTCGAGGAATGTCCCAGTTTAAGCTCACCGCAGAGGGGGGCGAGGTACACGATATTGCTCCCGTGGTGGGAACCAGAGACTTTGAGGCTCTGTTCGTGCTGGGGCGAGGAACGCTGAACTTCATCGACCTGTGCGGTGTTCACTTTGCCCGTTATTTGGGAGACCCCTCGGACGAGCCGCTGTTGAAAGCCATCGGCTTCCAAACGAACGAAAGCGGAGGCTTTGAGGTCAACTTGGAGGGCTTTTTCACCGATCACTGTGCTTCCCATGAAAAAAAGAATCCCGATTGAGCAACGGCCGAGCGATTTTCTCGCTCGGCCGTTTGATCGTTCACCCCTTTGACCGCATCGGGCAAAATCCGTCTTCCACTACTTGACAATCGAAAAAAAGCATGATATAATGTATCCTGTGCAGTTGTTTTTTGCGCATCTGTGCATTTTTTGATTTCACGACGATCAGAAAGGAAAAACCATGCAAAAAGATTTCTCCATGGCAGATCTGTGGGCTGTCCTAAAAAAAGCGTGGTGGAAGATGTTGCTTTTTGGATTGGTGGCGGTTATTTTGGCCGTTTCCATGACCCAGCTTTTGGTGGCAAAGCGGTATTCCTCTACCTGCAATTTCCTCATTCAAAACATCAGCATGAACGCCGAATATACCAACACCTCGCTGTTGGCAGCCGCTGATTATCTGGCAAACGATTATATCAGCATCATCAAGGGGGATACAATGATGAGGCTGGTGTCCGAGGAACTGGAAACTCAGGAGATCTACTACAAACCCGCTCAAATCAGAGGAATGCTGTCCTTCTCGAAAGCCACGCAGAATTCTGAATTTTCGGTAACCGTCTCCAGCACAGATCCCGTACACGCATACGCTGTAGCTAAGATCATCTACGATTTGGCGCCCGAGGTGATTACCTTGACCGCTCGCCCCTACGCCTCCGGCTTTGACAATGAGCTGGGTGTCAGCGTAGACGGTTATTACGTAGACGATCTCAACCAAAAAACACCTATCACTATTTGGGTTCCCAACGTAGGATGTGTTGCAGGACTCCGAGAGCCGGTACGGGATACCACACCTGATTCCCCTAATGTGTCCCAAAACGCAATGCTCGCCGGTGCGGTGACCGCATTTGCCGTATACGTTCTTTGCTTCCTCCGCTATCTGTTGGATACGGTCATCCACTCGGAAGAGGATGTCAAGAAGTGCACCGATCTTCCCATTTTGGGTGTGATCCCCAAGTGGAGCGAGACAACCGACAGACAAGCCAATCGAAAAGGAGGGGAATGATATGGCAAACAAATATTCAATCTCCAAGCATCCCCTGCTGACCGATGCAACCCCCTTCGCCGTAAGGGAAGCGTTTAATCATCTGCGTATCAACTTGAATTATTCGGTTAAAAACGAAAACTGTCCCATTTACGCCATCACCTCTGCCGCACAAGACATCGGAAAGAGTACCATCATCTCCAATTTGGCCATTTCCATGTCTCAGGCTTCCAAGCGAGTGCTTTTGATCGACGGCGATATGCGTCTGCCCGTGTTGGGTGCTACCTTTGGATTGGAGAAAAACGCCACGGGCTTGAGTGAGATTCTTTCGGGCATCCTGTCCGATCCCAAGGAGGCCGTCCAGCATACGAGCTATGAGCATTTAGATGTAATCACCAGCGGACGGATCCCCCCCAACCCCTCGGAGCTGTTGGAGGGAGATATATTCCCCGCCATGCTGAAGCTGTTCGCCGAAGAATACGATGCGATTCTCATCGACTTTCCTCCCGTAGGTGCGGTGGCAGATGCGCTGGCTTTGTCCCGTTATATCACCGGCTACTTGGTCGCTGTTCGCAGTGAAAAGAGCGATTCGATCAAGCTTCGCCGAGCCATTGAAGTTTTGAAGAGCGTGGATGCCAAAATTTTGGGTGTCGTCCTCAACGAAATCAATCCCAAGGGAAAAAGCTATCAAAAGTACCACGGCTATGATTACGCCTATCAAAAGAATGAATCCAAATAATTTGAAGCAATCTTGCGGTCGGCAAAAGGGATCCCTGTTGCCGATTCTGCTTTTTCATTGCAAAGAGGTACGTTTCCATGAAAAAAAGTTATCTGTTTGCCATCATGACCGTTTGTATCTGGTCCACGATGGCATCGGTGACCAAACTGCTTCTGACCGAGCTTCCTAACTTTCAAGCCCTTGCCATCAGCAGTCTGTTTGCGTTTTTGTTTCTGTTTCTCCTCAATCTGCGTCCCAAGGTACGGCAAACCTTCCGCCGTTATCGCCCTTCGGATTACGGAAACATGTCCCTTTTGGGCTTTTTGGGACTCTTCCTTTACTCTGCCCTTTATTCCTACGGCCTGCAACGTCTGACCTCCCAGGAAGCCTGTATTCTGAATTATCTTTGGCCGGTTACACTGGTGGTCTTTTCTTGTATTCTGCTGAAAGAAAAAATGACTCTAATCAAAGGAATCGCCATCGGCGGGTCCTTTGTGGGAATCATTCTGCTGTCCACCGGAGGGACCGCCTCGGAATCAGGCCATCCGATTTCGGGCATCCTTTGCTGTGTGGCCGCCGCCGTTTGCTACGGCTTATTCTCGGTTCTCAATCAAAAAAGCGGATACGACCAGCAGATCGCCATGATGGTATTTTGGCTGACGGTCTCCATTGCTTCCACCATCGCAGGACTTCTGACCGAACAGTGGGTTCCGCTGACCGGTATGCATTGGCTTGGACTTCTTTGGTTGGGTGTGGTGGTCAATGCCATTGCATATTTACTTTGGGCATTGGCGCTCAAGGGAGCGGACAGTACCGCCAAAATTGCCAATTTGGCTTATCTGACACCGTTTTTATCCTTGGTGGTCTCCGCCGTTTTGCTGCAGGAAAGTCTCCGCCCCCGTGCTCTTTTGGCGTTGCTCTTCATTTTGGGCGGTATTTTGCTGCAGTTGTTTCATGATACGATCCGCACAAAAAGAAAGTCCCCCTTGTCTTAATCTTCAAAAAAACGAGCAGATGGTTTCCATCTGCTCGTTTTTTTGATCGCATTGTTATACAGACGCCACTCGAACATATCGATAGCTTCTTCCCTGCTTTTCCCGACGGAGGATTCCGAAGGACACCCAGGTATTCAGTGCCGAATACAGCTTTCTTCCTTTCATTCGGAGCAGCTTTCCCGCCTCGGCCGCACCAAACGCCGAGGGAAGATCGGCAGGCAATAGACGGCTGTAATCCTCTGCGCATGCAAAAGTCCACACATCCAACAGCTCTCTCGGATACCGTTCGGCATCAAAGGCTCCGCTTTTCCGATAGCGAATCCGTTCGGAATAGCGCATCTCTTCCCCTCGATAAAGCAACAGCTTCACGCAAATTCCTTCCTGCGGTAACACCCCACAAAGATCGTACAGCATGGACATCAACTCCACAGGACGGTGGTATTGTCGGTATCGACGGCTGCGAAGCACCTCTCCGCTCTCTCTGTCAGCTCGGATCAAATGCAGATCTACCGCCATGGGATGCACCACCGTGACGGTAAATCCCTGTTCTTGATAATAGGCCAGCTTTTGCCGAAGCGGTCGAAAAGAACCGCACTGAATCTCTACGATTCCATCTGCTCCTGCCAGATCGGCCACATAAGGGCCGATCTTCACCTCAAAAGCATCCTGTTCGGTAGCAAAAAATT
>JAFTRT010000056.1 GCA_017462145.1 Clostridia bacterium | reverse complement strand
GGACGTCCGTTGATCTCGGAAGGAACGGTCACCACGGATTCCTGCTCAATGCGGTAGCCTACGATGGAGTAGTTGCCTTCGTCGTTTGTTTCATACTCAAATCCGTCATATACAAGGTCATTGGAAAGGGTCAGATCGGGCTCGCCGTCATCTCCCACTTCATCTTCACCACAGCCGACAAAACAGAGCGTCAGCAACAGTCCTGCCAGCAAAAGAGCCAAAAATTTTTTCATTAGGAAAACCTCCGGTCATGTATTCAAATATTATTATATCGCACAAACGCCGACTTGTCAATAAGAAAAACGCTTGATTTCGGAAGTTTTTTCGGTCTCGGTGAGGTTCTTTTTTTGCTTTTTGTGAAAAATAAACAAAAAAATGCAATCAAAAACGGATAAAATCACCGATGGCCTTGGAACTTGACAGACCGCTCTGGTTGCGGTATAATGAAAGGGAAGAAAAGGAGGTGACAGAATGCTTGGCTTGAATACCGAGATTCGCCAGCTGTACGGCGTAGGAGCGGCCAGAGAAAAGGCGTACGCACGGCTTGGTATCCATACGGTGGGAGATCTGTTGGCTCATTATCCCAGAGGCTATGAGAATCGAGGAGACGTGAGCCTTCTGTCCGAAAGCGACGGCGTGTCCAAATCCTCCCATGTGCTGACGGTGGCCACCGAGCCGAAGAGTGCTCGCATACGGGGGCGGATGTCTCTTTTGAAATTCCGTGCCTTTGATGAGAGCGGTGTTTGTGAGATCACTTTCTTTAATCAGGACTATTTGAAGCAGATTTTTTGTGTCGGCAGTTCGTTTCGCTTTTACGGACGGGTGGAGCGAAAGGTGATGAAAACCAAAACGGCGTTTTCTATGACGTCACCTGCCTACGAGCCTTGGCGGGAGGAGATCCCCTTGCGCCCGTTGGTCTCGGTATATCCTCTGACGGAAGGATTGACACAGAAGCAGATCACCAAGGATATCCAAACAGCCCTGTCGGCGTTGGATCCAAGCAACGGAGAAACAGACCCTCTTGACGAGGAAACAAGGTTGCGAAATCGTTTGTGCCTGCGGTCCTACGCTCTGCGCAACATTCATTCGCCGGATAGCTTTGTGGCCTTAGCCGCTGCCAAACGGCGATTGATTTTTGATGAGTTTTTGCTCTTTTCCCTCCGTTTGTCTCTTTCCGGCGGACGGGATCGCCGTCCGTGGGCACCACCCTGTACGGAGGGCGACGTATCCGAGCTGGAGGCGGTGCTTCCGTATCGTTTGACAGGGGCACAGAAGCGGGTGATCGGAGAGATCGCCGCTGACATGGCCAAGGATCGTGCCATGAGCCGAATGGTGGTAGGAGACGTGGGCTGCGGGAAAACGGTGTGTGCTGCCGCCGCCATCCTGTTGGCGGTTCGAAGCGGAAAACAATCGGCTCTGATGGCACCGACTGAGATTTTGGCACGCCAGCATGCCGCAGAGTTAACCGATCTGCTGGGGCGTCTTGGCATTCGATGCGCTTGCTTGACGGGAGACTGCACGGCGGCACAGAAGCGAAAAATCTACGAGGCTTTGGCCCAGCCGGATCCCGACAAGCGGCTTCCGGTGGTCATCGGCACGCAGGCTCTGCTCAGCAAGGGCGTGACCTTTGCGGATGCAGGCTTGGTCATCACCGACGAACAACATCGCTTCGGGGTCAATCAGCGTGCCGCACTGTCGGATAAAAGCCGCTTTGCCCATACCCTGGTGATGAGTGCGACCCCCATTCCCCGATCCTTGGCGTTGTCTTTGTACGGAGACCTGGATGTCTCCCGTATCGACGAGATGCCTCCCGGGCGGCAGAGAGTGGATACTTTTGCGGTGGATGAGAGCTATCGGGAGCGTCTTTGTGCCTTTATTCGTAAGCAGGTGGAGGGAGGCGGACGAGTTTACGCGGTTTGCCCCTCCATTGAAGAATCAGAGGCAGAAAGTGCCGATCTGGAGCTGTCGGATATCGACGGGCAGGGCAATCTGCTGGAGGACGTGCGCACCAGACGCAGCCGTTTGCACTCGGCCATTCAATATGCAGAGGAGCTTGGAAAAAAACTGGACGGAATCGAGGTCGGTTGTCTCCATGGCAGGATGAAGAGTGCCCAAAAGGATGCGGTGATGGAACGGTTTGCGAAGGGCGAGCTGTCTGTTTTGGTTTCTACCACGGTCATTGAGGTTGGCGTCAACGTGCCGGAGGCCACGCTGATGATCGTAGAAAATGCCGAGCGATTTGGCCTGTCACAGCTTCATCAGCTGCGAGGCAGAGTGGGACGGGGACGTGCCAAGTCCTATTGCATTTTGGTGTCCGAGTCTGCAGGAGGCGAGGGAAAAGCCGCCGAACGCTTGGAGACCATGCGGCGATGCTATGACGGCTATGAGATCGCAGAGCGTGACCTTGTCATGAGAGGACCGGGAGATTTTTTGCGAGGAAGCCGAGAGGAATCGGTTCGGCAGAGCGGAGGTGTTCGCTTCCGTCTGGCTGAGCTGTGTGACGATACGGGGCTCTTGCAGGCGGCGGTGGAAACGGCGCAAAGGCTGTTGGCGGTCAGCTCGGATCTGTCAGCTTATCCCGTATTGCGGGGAGAACTGGCAGACAGCATGACACCTGCCCACAATACCATCAATTGACAGGAATATTCCCCCAAGGAGTTGGCGTATGATAGGTCAGTACTGCCAATACCTTGGGGGTTTTTATGCCGTCTTATGATCTGCAACGATATACGCTTTCACGGGAGGGAATGCCATGCCTGACGGTCCGCATCTCCCTCCCGTTTCTTCCCGATTGCCCAAAGGGGGAGGAATTTTACCGCACCTTGGGGGAGGCATGTCTGCGCTTTTGTCGGGAACAGCTGTTATTCTCTCCGCTGTTGGAACGGGACAACGGGGGGAGACAGCCTACGCTTCGATATTCCTTTTCGGTTCGTGTTACCTATGAAGACGAGGAACGGCTGGCACTTTTGCTGCATACCGCTTTGCGAAACGGACAAAGCGGCAAGCTCTTGGCGGAAGCGATCGACGGACATGTGATGGAACGAAGAAGCGGGTGCTTGCTGCCGCCCAAGCAAGCGGTGGCTTTGTTGGGAGCGGAACGAGTCAAGCATCTCCGTGTCGACGGCGTGTCGGTGGAAAACGGTGTATTGTATGGCTTGCGAGAGGGGAGACGGATGCGGCTTTGCTCTTTGAAAGAAAAGGGCGAAACGTGCGAGGAAAAGAGAAAAAAGGAGAAGAAAACCCCTTGCAAAAGGAAGAAAAATGTGGTATAATAACCATAATAATTTTTTCCTGTTTTTTGAAAAAAAAGCGGGACTTTTTGTGAAATTTATACAAAATTCTACAAAAAAACAAAGGCGGTGAGAATTTGGCAAGAGAAGTCATTATGAAGATCAAAGCGGCAGAAGCCGAGGCGGCCAATATCCGAGCCACGTCTGCGGAGGAAGCCAAGCGTCGTGTCCGTTCGGCCGAGCAGAGAGGAAAGGCTCTTTGCGAGCAGACCGAAGAACAGACCCTCCGAGCCAATCGGGAAAAGCTGGAGTTGACTCGTCAAAAAGCTGAGGAGATGGTACAAGCCAGCCGAGAAAAGGCCAACGCAGATGCGGCTGCCATGCAGGCCATCAGCGAAAAAAGAATGCATTTGGCGGTCAAAATGATTGTTGAAGGAGTTTGGGAGCAATGTCGGTAAGCAAGATGAAACGGCTGACGGTGTTTGCTCACAAAACCGATGCGGATCACCTGATCAGGCGGTTGATGCGCTTGCGATGTGTGAACGTTTCGGTGGTGGCTCCCGACGATGCGGGGGAGGAATTGTCCCGCATGGCGTGCGACAGTGAGCGAATGGAGTTGGAAAGCTCCCTTGCCCGGATTCAACGAGCGATGACCGTTCTCAACCGTTATTCAAAGGAAAAAAGAAGCTTGTTCCGACCAAGAACACAGGTGGATATGGATGCCTTTGCACGAGACGGCTTTGCCGAAGCGGCTCGTTTTACCGTTTCTGAAACCGTCCGATGTGCCGAACGGCAGACCCAGATCAAGCAGGAACGCTTGCAGATCGAACAGACGATGGCGGCGATCCATCCGTATTTGGACCATGATCTTCCCTTGGATTTTGGTGGAACCGAGCGAACCGAGAACCTGTTGGGCGTCTTGCCCGGAGGAACTGATTTGGACAAGCTGGGTCGGGAACTGTATGAGGCAGGTGCCGCGGCAGAGCTGATCTACGAGGATAAAAACGGAAAATATATTTGGACCGTCTGCCACAAGGACAACGCCTCGGGCGTGTCGGCTACGCTGACAGCCTACGGTTTTTCCAAGGCGAGCTTTCGGGGAATTCGGCAGACCGCAGAGGAATACCGAAGCGCTATGTCCAGGCAGCAAAAGGCTCTGAACGAGGAAGAGGCTTCCTTGGAGAACCAACTTCGGGGATTGGCGGACGGCTTAGGGTCGGTGGAGATCCTGTATGACTACGAGCAGACGTCGTTGAACGGTGTGAACGAGCGACAAAAGCTGTTGGCCACGGAGAATACGGTCATGCTGAACGGGTGGGTGCCTGCACAGCTGGAGGAGCGAGTGGCAAACCTGTTAAACGGAATGGAGACTGCTTATGAGATGCGGGATCCTACCGAGGAGGAAACGCCTCCCGTCCTGCTTCGGAACAATCGCTTTGCCGTGAACTTTGAGTGGGTCTTGGGAATGTATTCGTATCCTGCATACGGAAGGTTTGACCCTACCTTTATCATGAGTATCTTTTATTTCATCATCTTCGGCTTGATGTTTGCCGATGTGGGATACGGCTTACTTTTGGTATTGGCAGGCTTCTTGGGACCAAAGCTTCTCAAACCCAAGGAGGGGATGAAGCGATTCTTGCTCATGTTTGGCTATTGCGGCATTGCCTGTGTGATTTGCGGTGTGCTTTTTGGTGCGTATTTCGGGGATTTCCCCCTGGCGTTTATGCGCAATATGTTGGGAATGACCGAGGCGGAGCTTCCCAATCTTTCGTTGTTGGGCTCGTCTGCGGCCAACGTAGCGGTGCTCTTTGATCCCTTGCAGAATCCTATGGGATTTTTGATCATCTCCCTTGCGATGGGCGCAATCCATTTGATCGCAGGCATGGCGGTGCAGTTCTACCTGACCTGCAAGGACGGACATCCTTTGGATGCCATTTTGGATATCGGTTCCTATTGGGTCTTGTTTGCGGGCTTTGGACTGTTGGCGCTTTACCCCTCGGTGGGAATTTGGGTCACAGCGGGAGCGGCGCTTTTCATTGTATTGACCCACGGACGCAAGGAAAAGAAATTCATCCAAAAGATACTC
>JAFTRT010000055.1 GCA_017462145.1 Clostridia bacterium | reverse complement strand
CCGCCAAGGAGATCGGCATGCCCGAGGCAAGGATTCCCCTTGCAAATGCGGCGTTGCTGTTGGCCACCGCACCCAAATCGGCCTCGGCGCATCTTGCGTTGGATCGGGCCATGGCCGACGTAGAGGCGGGACGGGGACGGGAGATCCCGACCCACCTGCAAAGCCCCCTGTTTCGGGGCTACCGCTATCCTCACGATTATCCCGGTCACTACGTGGAGCAGCAATATCTGCCCCTTGATTTGAAGGGAAAGCAATACTATACCTACGGCGATAACAAAACCGAGGAAGCGGCTCGGGCGTATGCCGAGAGGATCAAAGGAATGAAACGGTAAGAGAGGTGAGCATGTTGGAGCGAGTGAAGGCCTTATGGCAACGGTATCGGGAGCTGATCCTGTACGTATTTTTCGGCGGTGTGACCACCGTGGTCTCTCTTGCCGCTTGCTGGCTGACCTTGAAGCTTGGTGTGCTGATCTGGAACGACAACGGCGAGCCAACGGAGTTTTTGGACGTGCTGGGAAGCACGGTTCAATGGGTGTCGGGTGTTTTGGTCGCCTTTGTCACCAATAAGCTGTGGGTCTTTACCGATGCCCAAACGGGCGCAAAGGCCACGGCACTTCAGCTGGTGAAATTTTCCGGCGCACGGGTGGGCACCTACTTTTTGGAGGTAGTCAGCAATTTAGGGGCCATTGCACTGTTGGAGCTGTGGCATTGCCCTGTCCTGACCTTGCCCTTGGTGGGTGTATCGGTGGGAGCACGGTTTTGGGCCAAGGTCTTTACCTCGGTCTTTGTGGTGATTGCCAATTATTTGATCAGTAAGCTCTTTGTTTTCCGAAAAAAGAAGACACCCCAAGACAACGAAATCGAAAAAACAAAAGAAGATCCAAACGAAACATGAAAGAATCTGTTGTTCTCATCGGAATGCCCTCCTGCGGAAAGAGCACCTTGGGCGTTCTGTTGGCGAAACGGCTCGGGATGGCCTTTACCGATGCCGATCTGCTTATTCAGGCTCGGGAGGGAAAGCTGTTGCATCAGCTCATTGAGGAGCGAGGTGCGGAGGGCTTCCTCCAAATTGAAAATGAAGTCAATCTCGCCTTGGATTGCCGCCGCACGGTGGTGGCAACGGGGGGGAGCGTCGTATATTGCAAAGAAGCCATGGAGCGTTTCCGTCGGGAAGCCTGCGTGGTCTATCTTCGCATTCCCTTTGAGGTGATGCGGGAACGGTTGGGGGATTATTCCCACCGAGGTGTGGTTTGCCGCAGTTCAGGTGGATTGGAGGCACTGTATGCGGAGCGCGAGCCTCTGTATGCCCGATATGCGCACTGGACCGTGGACGTGTGTAACGAATCCCTGTCTCGGTCGGTGGAGCGGATCTGCCGGGCCTTGGAACAGTAGCCGTTCACCAAACGGTCAAAAAAATTCGGGTGACCGTCATAGAAACCAAGAAGATTGTTAAAAATATTATGATATCATAGTACCATGATACGATCATACGATTCATTTTTTGAAAGAAGGGAGCAACTATGCTCGAATTAAGGAACATTGTAAAGGAATACGTGACGGGTGACACCAAGGTAACGGCACTGAGAGGGATCAACCTGCGCTTCCGCAAGAACGAATTTGTTGCGGTGCTGGGTGCATCGGGTTGCGGAAAGACCACGCTGCTCAACATCGTCGGCGGGTTGGATCGCTACACCGACGGTGATCTGCTCATCGGCGGTGTCTCCACCAAGCTCTTTCGGGATGCCGATTGGGATTCCTACCGCAATCACTCGGTAGGCTTCGTATTTCAAAGTTATAATCTGATTCCCCATCAGAGCGTCCTTGCCAACGTAGAGCTGGCGCTGACCCTGTCGGGTGTTTCCAAGGCAGAGCGCCGTGCCAGAGCCCGAGAGGCTTTGGAAAAGGTTGGCCTTGGGGATCAGCTGAATAAAAAGCCCAACCAGATGTCGGGCGGACAGATGCAGCGTGTGGCCATTGCCCGTGCGTTGGTCAACAACCCCGATATTCTTTTGGCTGACGAGCCTACGGGTGCTTTGGATACCACCACCAGTGTGCAGATCATGGATCTGCTCAAGGAGGTGGCTGAGGATCGTTTGGTCATTATGGTTACCCACAATCCGGAGCTGGCGGAGGAATATGCCAATCGCATCGTCCGTCTCCGGGACGGTGAGCTGATGGATGACTCCAACCCTCTCACGGAGGAGGAGATTGCCGCATGGGAGGCCGCAACGGCGGCCAAAACGGCAGAGCGGACACAGGCAAAGAGCAAAAAGGCCAAAAAGGGCAAAAAGGAAGGCAAGACCTCCATGTCCTTTTCCACGGCGTTCGGCCTGTCTCTCAACAACCTGCTGACCAAAAAGGGTCGGACGGTGCTGACCTCCTTTGCCGGGAGCATCGGTATCATCGGAATTGCGTTGATTTTGTCCCTGTCCAACGGAATTCAGGCGTATATCAATCAAGTACAAGAGGATACGCTCTCCAGCTTTCCTATGTCGGTGCAGCGGGAAACCTCGGATACGAGTGCGATGATGAACGCCATGCTGTCTGTGAAGAACACGGAGGATCACTCGGACGAGGAGCTGATTTACGTGGACGACTCCATGGGCACGATGATGTCGGCCATGGCCTCCACGGTGACGCAAAATTTGGATGACTTTAAGGTCTATTTGGATGCCCATTATGATGAGATCAAAGATGCCGTCAGCGATATCCAATATACCTATGCGCTGGATTTGCAGGTTTATAACGAAGACGCATCGGTCAAGCTGGGGCTTGCGGATATGCTCAAGAACATGGGCGGAGAAATGGCGGGAATGTCCGAAATGGTCTCCACGGCAGGCATGAGCGGAATGGACGTAATGTCCGAAATGATCGACAACGACGAGCTGTTGGATCAGCAATACGAGGTGGTAGCGGGGCACTGGCCCGAGAATGAGAACGAGGTGGTGTTGGTGGTCTCCTCCAACAATCAGATCAGCAAGATGACGCTGTATATGTTGGGTGTTCTGCCTCACGACGATCTGCCCGAGATCATGCAAAAGCTGATGAAGGACGGCAAATACGAGCCCGCTCCCATCGAGCCCTACTCCT
>JAFTRT010000054.1 GCA_017462145.1 Clostridia bacterium | reverse complement strand
TCTTCCAACCCAGCTTGCAGTTGAAATTCTCCAAGAAATGAAAATGTCCCTTGTGACCGCAACGGCACACGTAATCTGCCTCGGTACAATCCTCGGACAGAGCGGTGATGGTGGTAAAGTCGGTGTGACACTCCGGGCAGAAGATGCTGACGGGATAATAGGCCGCCTTCTCCGCATCGTGCTCTGCCTTCAGCTGCTCGGGACTCTTGGTGGTATCCTTGGTCTTAAAGCTGTCCAAAATCTCAAAGATCTCGTCCTTCTTCTGCAAGGACTCGATGATATCCTTGGTATATTTGCCCGAGCGGTACATTTCGGCCTGATACCGACAGTCCAACTCAATGCCAAAGGGCTCAATGCCCTTGAGAAATTCTTCCTCAAAGTGCTGTGCGTAATTTTCGTGACAGCCCCAAGGGTCCGGAATATCCACGTAGGGGCATCCGATGTATTTGTCGTAGCTGCTTCCCACCACAGCCTGTACGTTTGCGGGGATCTTGCGGCAACGGTCATACTCATCCCATGAGATCAACAGCTTTGCCTTCTTACCCTTTTTTTGCAGTGCCTTGACTACAAAGAGGGGGGTGGCCAGATCTCGGAAATTTCCGATATGGACCGAGCCGGAGGGGCTGATGCCTGCGGCACACACGTACTCCTCCTTATTGGGATTGCGCTCAATGATTCTTTGAGCCAGTTCTTCCGACCAGTGCATAATGTACACTCCTTTATATCGTCAATACAATTTATCATGAATGGTTCATTTTACCACATTTTTTCGATTTTGTCAACCTTTTTCAAAAGAGGCTCGCCAGCCATTGCGCCAAAAAGGCGGGAGGCTCGAAAAAGAGCTCCAACACGAACACGGTGACACAGGCCGCCACCGCCACGGTAAACAGTCCTTTTCGAAAAAAAGCCAGTAAAACAGCCACGATCAAGGCCGCCGCCCCTGCCGCCATAGAGCCGGGGGCTTTGAGAATGGCGGGAAAGGTCATCACCGCCAAGGTCACGTAGGGCACGTAGAACAAAAACGAGCGCAGCGTCCGATTGCGAATGGGCTTGCGCAAAAGGGTCAACGGAATGACACGAACCAAATAGGTCGTGCCGGCAATGCACAAAATGTAGAGCAAGGTATCAAGCATGGTCGCCCTCCTCCTCCCGAATGGGGAACAGAATGGCGGCTCCCAGCGAAATGAGAACGGTCAGTGCGATCACGCAAAGCCCCTCGATCTTCCCCCAGATCTCCGCCGGCACCAAAAAGGCCAATGCGGCACTGGCGGCAAAGCCGATGAGCACGGCGCCCATGACCACTCGATTTTCCCTTGCCTTGGGAACAAACACCGAAATAAACATACCAAACAGCCCCACGCTGAGAGCACTGATGATGCGATCGGGAAGCACGTTGCCAAGCACCGCTCCCACCAAGGTTCCGCCGGTCCAACCCGTTGTGGCCACCACAAAACAGCCGTATGTAAAGGAAGGATCCAACCGCTCGGGAAGAGAGATGGAAGCACCGAAAATCTCATCGGTCACCGTCAAGCCCAACAACAGCCTGCGGCCCATCCCGACGCCCTCCTTCAGCTTTTGAGACAAGGACGCTGACATGAGCAGATAGCGGATGTTGACCACCACCTGCATAAAGATGACCTCCCAAAAGGGGGAGGCGTTGCGGATTCCCGTGAAGCCTGCGTATTCTCCTGCCGATGCGTTGGTCAACAGACTGGTCAGAGCAGCCGCCAAGGGATTCAGCCCTGCCTCGGTGGCCGCAATGCCGAGGGCAAGAGCGACGGCAAAGTAGCCCAGTGCGATGGGAATTCCCGCACGCATTCCCCGTGCAAACCATTGTTTTGAATTCATGCCGCCTCTCCTTTCCCTTGGATGGTTCATCATTCCATGGAATACAATTTGTTAGTATAGCACAAAATCTCCGTTTTGTAAAGAGATTCCCGTCAAAAAAGCGCAAAAAAACGAAAAAGAATCAGGAATACAGGTCGGTCACGTAAAGCCCGCCCCGCTCTCTGCAATAGGTGTGAACCTTCGCCTCTCCGCCAAAGCCCACAAACGGAACGCCTGCGGCATGGGCCAGCACCAAAGCGTGCAAACGCATCCCACATACCGCTCGGCTCCGTTGCATCACTCCCACCAGATCGGATTCGCTGATCCCCTCCAGCCATCGCCCCTCCAACCGTTGGCAGACCCGAAGACCAACCCCTCGATCCTCCTTGGGAAACATGGGAACAAACAACAGCTCTATCCGCTCCCCCCGTAACATGGCCAACCATTCCATGCACAGCCGCAAATGCCCTCTTCCCTCCTTGCCTCGCAACGCCACAACCACAAACGGACGAACCGAACCCCGAAAGGCACGGCGAAGCAAAAAATCAACCCGTTCTCCGTCCGACGGAGAAACTGTTTCCGCAAGATCAGCCACCTGACAGATCCGATGGCCTTGAGACGAGGGAATCATCCGTCCCGCAATCGCTGCCGATACCCCGTCCCGACATTCGATCCGCTCTACGCCCGACAGCGCACGGCGAAGCAACGCCTCGCCCAGCCGTCCCCTCGGCTCCTCCAATCCGTTTCCCCACAGCTGACACCGCACCCCTCGTGCCTTGGCGTATTGAAGAAGAGCCGTGTAATAGAGCAAGGAACGCAAACTGCTTCCGTCCTGCAACAGTGTTCCGCCGCCAAAAACGAAGAGCCGTGCCGAAGCAATTTCCCGCATCACCGCAAAGGGATTGCTTCTTCTGACACAGCGAACGCCAAAGGCAGCCTCATCCCGTCTTCCCTTTGCCGTCAAGGCAGAGACCGTACATGGAGGCGATAGACGTTTGGCACGGCTGACCGAGGCACGAAGCAGCGCATCATCTCCCAAATTACCAAAGCCGTAATAACCGCACAGCAC
>JAFTRT010000053.1 GCA_017462145.1 Clostridia bacterium | reverse complement strand
TGGCGGCTCTTGGCGTGGCGGCCGAGGAGGTGACCGATCTCATCGTGACTCATCGACACCACGACCACACCGAATGTATCTCTGCGGTTCCCAATGCCGTGGTTTACGTTCAGCGGCAGGAATACGAAAAGCCCCGACGGTATATCGGGGAGGGGCAGAAAGTGGTGCTGTTTGACGAGGGGTGCTCGGTGTGTCCGGGGGTAACAGCCGTCAAGATCGGAGGCCACACGGAGGGCTCTTCCGTGGTGGAGATCGAGGACGGTGTACGCACTTGGGTTTTGGCCGGAGACGAGTGCTATCTGAAAGAATGTCTGGAAAAACAAATTCCGACGGGACAATCTCGCTGTCCCGAGCGGAGCCAATATTTTATCGATACCTACTGCCGAGAGAACGTTACCGTTCTGTTGGCTCACGATCAATGAAAGGACAGAAAAAATGAAAGCAATTTTGGTAAACGATGATAAAAGCTTGCGTTGGGATGATGTTCCCAACCCCGTGATCCGACCGGACGAGGTATTGGTGGAGATCCATGCCGCCGCACTCAATCGGGCAGACTTGATGCAACGGGAAGGGGATTATCCCCCTCCTCCCGGTTGTCCCGAATGGATGGGATTGGAGGTCGCAGGTGTCATCACCCGGGTGGGTGAGGAGGCTGCACGGTGCTCTGCTTGGAAGGTGGGGGATGCCGTTTGCGCTCTGTTGGGCGGCGGCGGATATGCCGAATATGTGGCGGTGAAATATGATATGCTGATGCCCGTGCCCAAAAACTGCTCTATGGTGGAGGCCGCCGCCATTCCCGAGGCCTTTGCAACCGCTTATCTGAACCTCTTTTGGGAGGGCGGAATCCAAGAGGGCAATACCTTGCTGATGAACGCAGGTGCATCGGGTCTGGCCAGCGTGATCATCCCCATGGCCAAGGCCTTTGGCGTTCGGGTGATTACCACCGTGCTGTCCGATGAGATCGCTGCGTCCATTACCCATTTGGGGGCGGATCGTGTGGTGAATACCTCCAAGGAGGATCTTGTGGAGGTTCTCCGTGAGGAACTGGCGGGCGGACACGGCGTGGACGTGACCATTGACTGCTTGGGCGGTTCGATCATGGGCAAATGCATCCACTTCTTGACCCACGGGGCCCGTTGGATCATGATTGCCGCTTTGGCAGGGCAGATGACCGAGATCGATCTCAAAAATATCTACGTTCGGAACGTGCGGATCATCGGAAGTACCCTGCGCTCCCGTACCCC
Source organism: Clostridia bacterium (assembly GCA_017462145.1). Next base: position 7,107 of record JAFTRT010000053.1, on the reverse strand, counting down.
CGCCGTGAAGGCGCAGATCTTGGCAGGAATCGTCCGTGACGTCTATCCTAAGATCGAAGCCGGTCTGGTGAAACCAACGATCTATCAAACACTCCCCATTACCGAGGCCGAAGCCGCTCACGAGCTCCTCTATCAAGGCAAAAACGTGGGTAAGGTCGTTTTGGTTGTAAAGGAATAGGGATGTGATGTCTTGAGGGCTTTTCTTTCAAGAAAAGCCCCTCAAAAAAATCAAACAACCATTCCGATCTCATTCAGCCTGATCGAAATTGTCCTTATCCACGCCGCAGAGAGGGCAGACAAAATCATCGGGCAGGTCGTCCCATTTTGTGCCGGGAGCGATACCGTTATCGGGATCGCCCTTTGCTTCATCGTACTCCCAGCCGCAGACATTACATACATACTTTTTCATGTTTGTTTCTCCTTTGATCTCAAGGCATTGATTATTTTCTTTGGGGTTCGGGCAAAAAAGCCCGTTGGCCAAGTTGTCCAACTGTTGCTCGGTCTCGCCGTTGAGGGCGGACAGGATTTTCACCGCAGGCTCTGCAAAGGTCAGCTCACGGCATCCGCTCAACAGCTCCCGCATGATCTTGGCGGCCATGGGTGCCCAGCTTCCGTTTTCGATGAGTCCCACGGTTCGCTTTTTGAAATTACGCTCGGTCAGTCCCTCGATAAACTGTCTCATAAAGGGGAAGATATCGCCGTTATAGGTTGTGGTAGCCAACACCAGGCGGTCATAGCGGAAAGCATCGGCGATGGCTTCGGCCATATCGCATCGAGCCAGATCGTACACCTTTACGGCAGGACAGCCGTTCTGCTTCAGCCGTTCTGCCACTCGCAGGGCGGCTTTTTCGGTATTGCCGTACACCGAGGTATAGGCGATGACCACGCCCTCTTCCTCCGGCTCATAGGAGGACCATTTCTGATACAGGTTCAGATAGTAGCCCAAGTTTTCCGTCAAGATCGGGCCGTGGAGGGGACAAATGATGCGAATATCCAAAGCGGCGGCCTTTTTCAGCAGAGCTTGTACCTGCTGACCGTATTTGCCCACGATGCCGATGTAATAGCGGCGAGCCTCGTCCGGCCAATGTCCCTCTGTGTCGGATGCGCCGAAGGAACCAAAACCGTCTGCCGAAAAGAGTACCTTGTCCGTGCTGTCGTAGGTCACAATGACCTCGGGCCAGTGCACCATGGGAGCGGTGACAAAGGTTAGGGTATGGCGGCCCAGAGAAAGGGTATCTCCCTCACCCACCACCAAACGGCGATCCGCATAGTCGGTGCCAAAGAAATTCTTCATCATGGCAAAGGCCTTGGCGGATGCCACCACCGTGGCGTTGGGGTATGCCGCCAAAAAGGTGTGAATGTTGGCCGAATGATCGGGCTCCATGTGCTGAACGATGAGATAATCGGGGGTGCGTCCCTGCAAAGCGGATCGCAGATTTTCCATCCACGGTTCTCCGAAATTGGCATCTGCCGTATCCATGACGGCAATCTTTTCATCGGTGATCAGATAGGAATGGTAGGTCATGCCATGGGGAACACGGTACTGCCCCTCAAACAGATCAATGGTACGGTCATGTACGCCGATGGCTTGAATATCTTGTGTAACGTTCATGGTATCCTCCGTGATTTTATTCCAAAATGGTTCCGTCCGTGGTGATGGTGATGACCTGCCACGGGATAAATTTTCCGCTCGCTTGCAATGCCCGCTTGACGGCGTTTTCCAATCCGCCGCAGCAAGGAACTTCCATGCGGAGGATGCGGACGCTCTTAATATCGTGGTTGGAAAGGATTTGGGTCAGCTTTTCGGTGTAGTCCCCCTCATCCAGTTTGGGACAACCGATCAGCGTGATGTGATTGCGCATAAACTCACTGTGGAAATTGCCGTAGGCGTAAGCAGTACAATCGGCGGCAATCAGCAGGTTGGCACCGTCAAAGTAAGGAGCGTTGACAGGAACCAGCTTGATCTGACAGGGCCATTGCGCCAGTTGGCTGGGAATTGCTGTCACCACGGAGGGCGTAGACTTGCTCTCTCTGCGGATGGCGTGCGCCTTGGTGCCCGGACAACCGCAGGGGAGGGGCGCGGCCTTTTTTGCTTTCGCCGCCTGAACGGCCTCCTCGTTATAAGCGGGGGCTTCCCGTTCTTCAAATCGAATGGCTCCCGTGGGGCAAGCAGGCAGACAATCGCCCAAACCGTCGCAATAGTCCTCTCGGGTCAGAACGGCTTTTCCGTTGATCATTTCAATGGCACCCTCATGGCAGGCCGCCGCACAGGCGCCGCAACCGTTACAGGCTTCTTGATCGATATGTATGATTCTTCTTACCATAAATTCCTCCATATTTTCGAGTTGATTTCTCTTGACTTTACGCATTTATTATAGTACAATATTTTTGAAAAGTATGTTGAATTTTCAACAAAACGGGAGAAAATATGAAAAAATATTTGGAAATTTTGAAAAAGTGTCCGCTATTTGATGGCATTCAGGAGGAAGAGCTGTTGACCTGTCTTGGCTGTTTGGGCGCACGGGTGGCGGCTTTTGACAAAAAATATACGGTGATGGCCGAGGGTTCTCCTGCCCGATACGTGGGGGTAGTGCTGTCCGGCTCGGTACAGATCATGCAGATGGACTATGACGGAAACCGCAGTCTTTTGAGCCGTATCGGAGCAGCGGGGGTGTTTGCAGAGGCCTTTGCTTGTGCCGCTGTGCCGGCTCTTCCCGTCTCGGTGATCGCCTGCGAGCCATGCGAGATTATGCTCATCGACAGCAACCGTATTTTGACCACCTGCGCCAACAACTGCGCTCACCATCGCAGTATGATCTACAACTTAATGAAGGATCTGGCGGCCAAGACCTTGGTCTTTCATCGCAAGCTGGAGGTGGTGTCCAAGCGCACCACCGAGGAAAAGCTGATGACCTATTTGGGATTGCGTGCCAAAGAGGTGGGAAGCCGACGCTTTACCATTCCTTTTGACCGCCAAGAGCTGGCGGATTATTTGGAGGTGGAGCGAAGCGGCCTGTCTTCGGTGATCGGCCGATTGAAGCGAGAGGGGCGTATCGCCAATCGCAAAAACGAATTTGAATTGCTTGACTCATGGAAGCAAAACAGGGATCATAACCATCAATGGGCGGAATGACAGGATGTGTTCCGTACCGAATCAAAAGGGAGGATTTGATATGACTATCAAGGAAAAATTGCAAATGGATCGGAATGGGTTGATGATCCACGGCCCGATCACCATTGTGGCCTTTGGCGATAGCGTGACCCACGGGGCCCTCAGAAGCCAAAACGACTATGAAAGCGTTTACCATCATCGCCTGGCTAAAAAGCTGTCGGCGGTGCGGGATTACGTACCCGTCAATGTGATCAATGCAGGAATCGGCGGCTTGACGGCACGGGGGTCGCTGGAACGAATGGAGCGGCAGGTCTTTTCCCATCACCCCGATTTGGTCATTGTGGCCTTTGGACTCAATGACGTCAACGGATCCTTGGAGCATTATCTGGAGGCGTTGGAAACGATCTTTCGCCGCTCTGTGGAGAGCGGTGCGGAGACGGTTTTTCTGACCCCCAATATGCTCAATACCTACGTGGCCGAGGATACTCCCACGGAATATATAGAGTATGCCCACAAAACCGCAGATTATCAAAACAGCGGCCGGATGGACGAGTATATGGCCGCCGCTTGTGAACTGGCGAGGAGCATGGGGGTCAAGGTGGCCGATTGCTACGCCCGGTGGAAAAAACGCTCCGAGACCGAGGACACGACGATGCTGTTGATCAATCGAATCAATCACCCCACAGCCGAGATGCACGAGCTGTTTGCCGATACGATTTTTCAACTCATCATGGGCGAGGATGAGGTCTCCCCCTGTCAGGTTGAAAGTACCATGTATCGGTGATTGTTCTTTTGGTTTGTAGTTTGGATCGATGCAACATGGTGTGAGGAAAACCATCCCAATCCCTTTTGGGATCCCATCGGAACACGGTGTGTTCCTCGGTTTTGTATCGGCTCGCTTCGCTCCCTCAACAAAACTTCGACTCGCTTACGCTCGCTCCTCTTGCGAAGCAAGTATGATGACAATATAGACGGATACGAAGTCTGATTTTCTTTATAACACCTCATCCACCGCTATCGCGGTCCCCCTTCTCCCACTGGAGAAGGCTTCCGTGAGGTGCGAACATTCACAACAGAGTGTGAAAGAAACAGATTTTTGCTTTGTTTTTCAATCAAAAAGAAACCCATCGGTACCGTGAGGTGTCCGATGGGTTTCTCCCTTAGAAGAAGGCGAAGCGGTTTTGCGATTCAATGGATCGAAAGCAAAAATCTATTTGTGTGAAGTTCTTTGGGAGTTTGAGGGCCTTTCTTTCAAGAAAGGCCCTCAAAAAAACAACCGCATCCTTTCATACAAAACATACTTTTTCAGTTTTGCCAACACTTGGGCGATGCGGTGATATTCATTGGTCAGGATGGTATAGATGCCCATATCCAAGAAGCGTTCGGTTTCGGCGGGGTCATCCGACCAAAATACGTTACAGACGATCCCGCGGTCGTGGGCTTTTTGGATCATTTCCTCATTGAAATAGGGTTTATAAAGCTGGACCTTTTGGCAACCGTAGCGGATGGCACGGTCCACGATCTCCCATCTTCCGTCTCCCGCTCCGCAACAGCGTGGAATCTCCGGATACTCCCGTTGCAGGCGTTCCAGAACCGAATCCTGTCCGCTCATGAGGTAGACGTATTTTTCACAGTCGTATTTACGGATGAGAGCCGCCACTTTATCCAGATATTCGGGACGGTTCCCCTCGGTTTTGAGGTGAATGTTCATCATGCAGTGGCAGGAGAATTTTTTTAAGATTTCCTCAAAGGTGGGAATGGTCAAGCCTGCAAAGGCTTCTCCCCGTTTGCTGCCAAAGTCCAGCTGCTTCAGCTCTTCCAAGGTATAATCCCAAATCTTGCCCGTTCCGTTGGACACACGATCCAGGGTAGAATCGTGCATGGAGACCACCTCGCCGTCCTTGGTGAACCACAGGTCAAATTCGATCTCTTCTGCCCCCATGGCCACGGCGGCACCAAAGGCGGGCAAACTATTTTCGGGTGCGATGGTGTTAAAACCCCGATGTGCGCACACTCTGGGATAGGCCATGATGGCATCATGCCGAACAATGGCACTGCCTGCGGGGCGATATTTCCAAGGTCTGCGCCCTTTTTCGATGTATTCGTAGTGTGGTGCAGGGGGATTGCCGAAGCCGGCAGGCTTCTCGTACTTTTGCGTGGGATCGATCTCCACGGTAGCCAAGCCCACACGGCTCTTCATATTGACCAAGATCTCTCCCGTGGGAGCCACCACCATAGAACCGCCGCCCACATCTGCGGTCTCGTCCATGGAGACCGAGGAGCGGAGCACATAGGCATTGGTATTGTAGGCAAGGTTTTGGGAGAAGATCTCAATGGATCGGTGTGTGTCGCTTCGCTGATGGGAGCAGCCGATGACAAAATCCAGCTTCTGTCTTGCCATATTGGCAAAGGCCTCGTAAAAATAGAAATCGTAGCAGGTCAAAAAGCCAAAGCGAAAGCCCTCCATCTCCACCACGGTGGGTTCGGACCACTCAAAGGAATAGGCACTGTCCAAGCGGGTCTTGGCGACCTCTCCGGGTGTCAAGTGCTGCTTGAAGTATTTTCCGACGATCTTGCCGCAACGGTCAAAGGCATAGGTGGTATTACGCAGGCCGTTGCCTTCGTCCGAGCGGGCATTGACGAAGACCATGGCGTGACAGCGACGAGCGGTCTCGGCCACCGCCGTCAGCAGACGGCCGTTGAAGCGTGCCGAGGATGCCTCGGAGGCTGCTTTGCTTTTGGCCAGACAGGGAATGTCGGCCGATTCGGGCAGGACGATCAGATCCATGCTGTCGTCACATTGCTCCAACAGTCGGAGCTGAGCCTCAAACAATTCCTCGGAGCGGGAATCATCGGTGGAGTAGGCAGGTTGGATGATGCAGATCTTCATACCGGTCTCCTTTGGCTTTTATATTTCTTCCTTTTTTATTATAGTACAGCTTCTCCCGAAAGTCAAGGGTTCTTTCAAAACGGGCATTTTCGGAAAAGCTCTTGACTTTTGGATCAAAAACGAGTATCATAAAGTCGTATGCAAATGCCACGGAGTTGGAGGAGCCCACATGAAAATTCAGGCCTTTCACGGGGAAGTTTGGATCAATGCCCATCCGGAGATCGCAGAGGCGGTCTATCGGGTCAACAGCGAGCCCTTGGACGGGGGCTACGGAAAGGATCGCTACAGCCGTCTTGCCACCGAGCGGATGCAACGGGAATTCCGAGAACCTATCGATACCACCTTTGCCATCAACGGAACAGCGGCCAACGTCATGGCACTGAAGGCGATGATGGATCGGTGGTCGGCCATTCTCTGCGCCGAGCAGACCCATATCCATACCTATGAGGCAGGGGCTTTTGAGTTCAATTTGGGCAATAAAATTCTGACGGCCAAGATCCCGGACGGCAAGCTGACGCCGCAGATCATTCGGGATCTGCTGCTGGCGACCAAAAAATATAAATACAGACCCAAGGTCATTGCCATGGCACAGCCTACGGAGTACGGAACGGTCTATACCCCCGAGGAGATCGAGACTCTGTTGGCCATGCTTTGATCGGGAGAGGAGAAGAGAAGATGAACGTAACCTTGCAAAATGAATGTTTGACCGTTCGCATCTCGGCACTGGGGGCGGAGCTTCGCTCCATCGTTGGCCGAAGCGACGGATGGGAATATCTTTGGCAGGCCGATCCGCAGGTGTGGGGACAGAGCGCACCGTGGCTCTTTCCCATTTGCGGCCGACTGTACGGCGGACAATATACCTACAGGGGAAAGACCTACGAAATGGGATGCCACGGCTTTGCTTCCCAATTTGTCTATGAGGTGGATCGGCTGTCGGATACCGAGGCGGTTCTGACCCTGCGGGATAACGAGGAAACACGGGTATCCTATCCCTTTTCGTTCCTGTTTTCCGTTCATTACCGCTTGGAGGGCAGGCGTTTGATTGCCACGGCTACGGCAACCAATACGGGGGAGGGGGTCATGCCGGCCACCTTTGGTGCACATC
>JAFTRT010000052.1 GCA_017462145.1 Clostridia bacterium | reverse complement strand
CTTTCCGAGCTGACCTCTCCCACCTGTACCGAGGCAGGACGTCAGACGCTCACCTGCAACATTTGCAACACCGTTGACGTTATTGATCTGCCCGCACTGGGACACATGGAAGGCCCCGGAAAATGCCTGACCTGCGGCGTTGCCATTGAAAACAAAATCAAAAACGTGATCTATATCATCGGAGACGGCATGGGCAAGGAGCACATTGCCGCAGGTGAAAAGGCATACGGGGAGCATTTTGAGTTCACCGATTGGACGATGGCTTCCTCCAGCACCAATTCTCTTGACGGCTCGGGACGTGCCACCGTGCTGACCGATTCGGCCGCTTCGGGTACTGCACTTGCTACAGGCGTTCTCACGGTCAACGGATATATCGGAAGAGACCGTTTTTACAACGATCAGCCGACACTTTTGGATTTTGCCGCCGATCTTGATAAATCCACGGGTATTCTGACTACAGATACGCTTTACGGTGCAACCCCGGGATCATTCTCGGCACATTCCAATTCCCGTTATAATACTTCCGAGATCGTTGCCTCTCAAATCAGATCGGGTGTTGATTTTCTGGCAGGCTACTACGATAAGAACTGCACCTCTCAAAGAGCGGATATTGAGGATCACGGCTACACCTATGTGGAGACCCTGAAGGCCGCCAAGGCTGCCATTGATGCCGAAAAGATGTATTGTCAGTTGTTGCTGGAGGGAAATAATACCTCAAGCAGTGCCGTCAAGCTGGCCGATGCCGCAAAGGTTGCTCTTGATTTTCTGGACGATGACGAGGATGGATTTGTTTTGATGATCGAGCAGGCGCATATCGATAAGTGCTCCCACAGCAACGATTTTGCCGGTATGGTGAAAAACATGAAGAGTCTGGATGAAACCGTTGATGCTGTGATGGAGTGGATCGGTGACAGAACTGATACCATTGTAGTGATCACAGCCGACCATGAAACGGGCGGACTTTGCACCAGCGCCAAGCAGGGTGTTCTTGAAAAAACTTACACAGGCCCCAATGGTGACAAGGTATATTACAGTTTCCATACCACGGGTCACACCGATGCGGATGTTGGCGTGTTCCTGTATGGCACCAGCTTTGATTTTTCTACTCTGCCTTTCTTCAAATCTTCTCACATTGTGAAGAACAGCGACATTCCCGAAATGATCAAGCGGATTCTTCTCCGCGAGTGAAATAACAAAAACGGACGTACCTTCCATCAAAGAGGTGCGTCCGTTTTTTAGATTCTATTATTGATACACACGGAAGGCGGCGTAGGTAAAGCCGTGGAGCGGGGATGTTAGGGTCACATGATTTCCGCTCAGATTTGCGGAGCAGTTGATGCATTCGATGCGACTGTATTTCTTTCCCAAGGTGACGATAGGCTGTGTCAACGCATCGGCAAAGCAATTGAAGAGCGCAACCGTAAGAGAATTTTCCTCCTCTGCACACATGAGGTAGAGATCGGGATTGCCCTCGCAATAGGCAGGGATTGCTTGGCGAGACACCCAAGGCAACGATTCGATCAAAACACGCTGGGTGACGTAATTTTTCAACAGCCCCGAATCACAAGCACGAGTGGAAGCGTCGTACAAGGAATCTCCCTCGAAAAGAATGACCAAAAAACGCTCGCCATTCTTGTTTTCATATTTGTATGCCACGGGATGGGTTT
>JAFTRT010000051.1 GCA_017462145.1 Clostridia bacterium | reverse complement strand
GCTCTCCTACGTTTTGGCCGTGCTGATGGTGCGGCTCAGCCAAAAGATCATCTACACCATGCGCCGCCAACTGTTTGAGCACCTGACCGAACTGCCCGTCTCCTTTTTTGACCAGCATGCCACGGGTGAGATCATCAGCCGTATCTCTTACGACATCGATACCATCAACACCTCCCTGTCTCACGATCTGTTGCAGATCTGTGCCAGCTTGGTTACCGTGGTGGGATCTTTGGCGATGATGGTCTCCATTTCTCCCGTTCTGCTTTTGGTCTTTTGCATCACCGTTCCCCTCTCCATCCTCTATACCCGTTATCGCTCTGCACGAATCCGTCCGCTGTTTCGGACTCGCTCCCAAAAGTTAGGCGAGCTCAACGGCTATGCAGAGGAAATGCTGTCGGGTCAGAAGAGCATCCGCATCTACGGACGGGAGGAGGTCATCGGCGGTCGATTTGATACCCGAAATGAGGCGGCGGTAAATGCCTATTACCGTGCCGAGCACTATGCCGCCACCGTTGGCCCTACGGTCAATTTTATCAACAACCTTTCCCTGTCCTTGGTGGCCATGCTGGGGGGACTGTTCTATCTGTTCTTCCTAACCAACGAAAGCGGTGCCACTGCGATTCCTGTTCTGTTTACCATCAGCTTGGGCGGTGTTTCCGCATTCGTGCAATATTCCCGTAAATTCGCAGGTCCTATCAACGAATTTGCTAATATAATCAGCGATCTGCAATCGGCCTGCTCCTCGGCAGAAAAGGTTTTTGCCATTATGGATCAGCCGCCGGAAACGCCTGACGTTCCCCACGCCTATGAGCCGACAGACGTACAAGGACAAGTCACGCTGGAGCACGTACGCTTTGGTTATGACCCCGGGCGAACCATCATCCACGACCTCAATCTCTCCGTCAAACCCGGCAGTCTCACCGCCATCGTGGGGCCGACCGGTGCAGGAAAAACCACGGTGATCAATCTGCTCATGCGCTTTTACGATGTAGACGGAGGGCGGATCACTTTAGACGGTCGGGACATCCGAGAGCTGACAAGGGAGGGGTTGCGCCGAGGATACACCATGGTCTTGCAGGATACCTGGCTCTTCTGCGGTACCATCTACGAGAATATCACATACGGCAAGGAAAATGCCACCCGTGAGGAAGTGATCCGTGCAGCAAAAATGGCTCGCATCCATTCCTTTATCGAGTCGCTTCCACAGGGCTATGATACCGTTCTCTCCGATGACGGTGTTAATATTTCCAAGGGGCATAAGCAGCTCATTACCATTGCCCGTGCCATGCTCTCCGATTCGCCCATGCTCATTTTGGACGAAGCCACCTCCAACGTAGATTCCCGTACCGAGCAACAGATCCAAGCAGCCATGTACGAGCTGATGCGAGGACGCACCTGCTTTGTCATTGCCCACCGCCTTTCTACCATTCAAAATGCCGATACCATTTTGGTGGTCAAGGACGGAAACGTCATAGAGCAAGGCAATCACAGCCAACTGTTGGAGGCAGGTGGGTTTTATGCCTCCCTCTACCAATCGCAATTTGAAGCCTAACCACCGTCGGCCTCCCGAACAGGAGGCCGACTTTTTTTGACATTTGCTTGGAAGCTCCAACCGCTTTGGCCCTTTTGGGCGTCCATTCGACAACATTCGACACAAAAGCAAAACCAAGAATCAAAAAATCCGCTTTTGGTTTGGAATTTTTTGTAAAATCCTTGCATTTTTCTAAAGAATATGGTAAAATATGGTTGCTTACAAAAATTACCAACAAGTGGAGGTTCAAAAAATATGGAAAACACACCAAAAATACTCATTGCCGACGAAAACGTGGCCGCCCGTCAGGCTCTTTGCAACGAACTGCGTCGGGCAGGCTTTCCCAATTTGGAGGAGGCGTCCAACGGAGAAGAAGCCCTAATCAAAATTGGAAGCCTACATCCCGACATTGCCATTGTAGATCTTTGGCTGTCCAAGCTGGACGGCATCGGCGTTTTGCGCAATTGCTGCTCTCTGAATTTTGCCTCGGACAAGGCTCCCTCTTTTATCATCGTATCCATGGTGTCCAATCAAAGTATTTTCATGGAGGCCGCCCAGGCCGGTGCCGACCTGTGCCTCTTAAAGCCATATAACATGGAAAGTCTGTGCGAACATATCCGCACCTTGGTACGCAATCGCACCGCAGAGCCCATTGAAAGTCCCGAGCAGGCAGAAGAAACCCGAAATGCCGATATGGAGGCGCAGGTAACCAAGATCATTCACCAGATCGGTGTGCCTGCTCATATCAAGGGCTATCAATATCTCCGCACCGCCATTCTGATGACCGTCAAGGACTCCGACATCATCAACTCGGTAACCAAGATCCTCTACCCCAGCGTAGCAAAGAAATACCAGACCACCACATCCCGTGTGGAGCGTGCCATCCGTCATGCGATTGAAGTCGCATGGGACAGAGGCGACGTAGATACCCTCAACTCCTACTTCGGCTATACCATCCAGAACACCCGCGGCAAGCCCACCAACTCTGAATTTATCGCCATGATCGCCGATAATCTCCGACTGAAATATAAGATGTATCAATAAAAATTCCCCACAGCACTTGAAGCCCTCCCGAAATTGTGATACAATGAATACAATCCAATCCCATGGGAGGATATCAATATGAAGCTTGCATTATCAACCAGCGGAAAGAAACTCTCGGCTCCAATCCTTAAGGTCTGCAAAGCGGCAGGCGTGATGGCCATAGAGGTGTCCGACGGACAAAAAGCCGCTGCCGATGAAATTGATTTTTCCAACGTAAAGCGTTTGTCGGAACAGTTCGGTGTCGGTCTTGCCTCCTTTCATCTGCCGTTCGGCCCCTTTGATGCAATTGATATTTCGGTTTCCTCCTTGGCGGAAAGCACGGTATCCTACTTGTGCACGCCGATCGATCGGGGCTGTGATATTGGCATCCAAACCTTTGTCATTCACCCCAGCGGTGAACCGATTTCCGACGAAGACAGACCCACTCGCATGGCCTGCGCAAAAAACAGCCTATCCCTTCTTGCGGAATACGCAGAGAAGCGTGATGCTGTCATTGCCGTGGAAAATCTCCCCCGAACCTGTTTGGGCAAAAACTCCTGGGAGATCTTGGAGTTGCTGTCGGCACACCCTGCCCTGCGTGCCTGCTTTGATACCAATCACTTGTTGAGCGAATCCATTGAGACCTTTATCGGAGCCGTTGGCGCACGAATCATTACAACTCACGTATCCGACTATGATCGGATCAACGAGCGTCACTGGCTGCCCGGCGAGGGCGTGATCGATTGGCTGTCCTTAGTGGATTCCCTGCGTTCGGTGGGATATGACGGATATTGGCTGTATGAGGTCGGCCTTTGCGGCTCTCTGTGGAGTATTGACCGCCCAAGAAGCCTGACGCCGGACGATCTCGCCATCAATTTCGGCCAAATCATGGAAGGAAAGCCCCCCACTCCTTTTGGCACAGCCAAGAAAGATCTTCCCATGTTTCAACCAAAGAAATAAAAGAGATGGACTCTTCCATTCGGAAGAGTCCATCTTTTTTATTTCGCATAATTCCGATACAACGCTCTGGTATCGGATGTGGAGGTAGCATTGTTGACCCCGGTGTGAGCGCCTGCATCCCCGTTGGGTTGGTCGGTGGTTCGTCCCACCACCACAACCACGAATTCCTTTCCGGCAGAATTCTTTCCGTACGTCACGAACGTCGAGGTGGGAATGGTCTCATAGCCGGTTTTTCCGCCGCAGATGGTAATGCTGCCTGCTTTGGTATTGCCATTCAACCGTGCTTGCTTATTATGCCAATCGGCATAGAACGGGATATAGGTTCCCGTGCTTTGACCGTCCAAATAGAGATCCGCCTCGTATTTGCTGTAAGAAGAAACAATGGTGCGAGCCGCGGGGTTGTTCAGCACCGCCGTCATCATAGCCGCCATTTCACGGCAAGTGGTCTGATTATAAGTGGTTATCTTTTCCGATCCCGTATCCTCCACCTCGGTCAGTCCCGTGCAGTTGACAAATGACGTTTGGGTCAGTCCCAAGCTCTCGGCTCGGTCATTCATCATCTCCACAAAGGCGGTCTCACTTCCTGCGATGTACTCGGCAATCAACAAACAAGCCACCGTATCCGATTGATAATTGATGAGGTACAGAGCATCTTCTACGGTCACCGAGTGTCCCACTACGGACAAATTGGCCACCTCACCCGTTTCCCGATTGACCACCGTGGTGTTTTCCACCAGCTCTCCCGAGCCGTCCAACGCCTTTCTGCGATCCAACATACTCTGCTTGACCGTCAGAAGCGCATTGGCATCCTTGGCGTTTTCGCAAGCCACCAACAAGGTCATGATCTTGGTCATAGAGGCAGGATGAATCACCGTATCGGCACTCTTTTCTGCCAAGGAGGTCTTCCCCGTCAATTCGACCAAAATACCATGCTGAGAGGAAATGACATCTTCATCGGTCAGCATGGCTACATCCGTAGCCGCCGTACTGAGAACATTGTCCGACGGAGTCATAGACGGAAGGGCAATGCCCGTTTTATTACCCGTTGTCTGCTTGGGCGGAGCCGTTGTGATTGTGGAAGGATCTTTGGTGGTCACACTGCCTCGGTCAGAGGAGGGGTCGTACTCGTCGATCCCGCTCTCCCACCCCATGGCAAGGCCGATGAGCAAGGACAGGGTCGCCACCAAAAGGCAAAATACCGTTGCCGCCAGGATCACGACGTAGATCATGCTCACAGGCAACGTAACGGTCTTTCCATTGCGGTTTTGAGAAGAATGATTCATAGGATTCTCCTTTGGGATTCTTTGTTTTATTGTACCATATCCTGTTCTTTTTTTCAAGAGAAAATCGACAAAAAGGCATCCTCGATTTCGAGGATGCCCTATTGACTCAAACATCTATTTTCAGCGAATTGCTTCGCTATGCTCCACATTGGGTTTTATATCAACTATATGGATAGCTCTTGCGAGCGATATATGAGTGTTGGATTACTTGGCGTAATCCACTGCGCGACTTTCGCGAATCAGGTTGATCTTGATCTGTCCGGGGTACTTGACCTCGTCCTGGATCTTGGCCGCCATTTCACGGGCGATCACCTTCATGCCGTCATCGTTGACCTCTTCGGGCTTGACCATGACACGGATCTCTCTTCCCGCCTGTACGGCAAATGCTTTATCCACACCGGAAAAGCTCTTGGCGATCTCCTCGATCTTCTCCAGCCTCTTGATGTAGTTTTCCAAGTCCTCACGCCGTGCGCCGGGTCTCGCCGCCGAAATAGCGTCTGCCGCCTGCACGATCACGGCTGTAACCGTTTGAGGATCCACATCGCCATGATGCGCCTCAATGGCATGGATCACGTCTCTGCTTTCCTTAGACCGCTTGGCCAGGTTGACACCCAACTCTACGTGGGAGCCCTCCATTTCATGGGTCTGTGCCTTTCCGATGTCATGGAGCAAGCCTGCACGCTTGGCGATGGTGCTGTCCACACCCAGCTCGTCTGCGATCATTCCCGCAATGAGAGCAACCTCAATGGAATGCTTCAACACGTTTTGACCGTAGCTGGTACGGTAACGAAGCCGTCCAAGCATTCTGACCAATTCAGGGTTGATACCGTGGATACCCACGTCAAAGGTTGCGCGTTCGCCTGCCTGCTTGATGCCTGCTTCCACTTCCTTGGTAGCCTTTTCCACCGTTTCTTCAATACGGGTGGGATGAATCCGTCCATCCGAGATCAGCTTTTCCAAGGTCTGTCTTGCAATCTCACGCCGCACGGGGTCGAAGCCCGAAAGGGTGATTGCCTCGGGAGTATCGTCGATGATCAGCTCTACACCCGTCAGCTTTTCCAGCATTTGAATGTTTCGGCCCTCACGTCCGATGATACGGCCCTTCATGTCCTCGTTGGGAAGCGAAACCACCGACACCGTGGATTCTGCCACGTGATCTGCGGCGCAACGCTGAATGGCCAACGAAATAATGTTCTTTGCCTTGGCATCCGCCTCTTCCTTAAACTGGGTCTCCAGCTCGGACATCCGTTGAGCAAGCTCATGCTTGATTTCAGACTCCACACGTCCCAGCAGCTCTTCCTTGGCTTCCTCCGCAGAAATTCCGGAAAGCTGTTCCAGAACTTCCATTTCCTTTTGACGGAGTTCCAGGATCTGCTCCTTCAACGCATCATTTTCCTTCAGCTTCTTGTCCAACAGCTCGTTCTTATGCTCCAACGCCTCGCTCTTTTTGTCCAGATTTTCTTCCTTCTGAACCAAGCGACGTTCGGTGCGAGTAACCTCCGAGCGACGTTCTTTCAGTTCCTTTTCCGCCTCATTTCGCTGGCGAAGAATATCTTCCTTGGCACTGAGCAACGCTTCCTTTTTCAAGGTCTCGGCCTGTTTGGTACCGTCTTCTCGAATCCGCTTGGCTTCTTCCTCTGCGGAGCCGATCTCTGCTTCTGCTTTCTTTTTTCTGGCGTTATATCCCAGTTGACGAAACAGAACACCGGAGATGACGGCGGCAACGACTGCGGCAAAGGCTGCAATCCAAAATTCTCTCATAAAGCACCTCCTTTGTCTTTATTTTTCTAAGAGTTGAATATATGGCTAAAAATTGAAACTTCTTCCGCATTTTATGACATATATACTATATTTTACACGATTTTT
>JAFTRT010000050.1 GCA_017462145.1 Clostridia bacterium | reverse complement strand
TTCCAAGGACTACGCCGATATCCAGGATCTGGCAGGCAAGACCCTCTATATTGAGTTTACCGCAAACGGCGCAACCAGCAACGAGACCAGATACGGTAACGACCTGATCTGTTCCAATAACGTATTCCGTTTGTGGATGGCACATCCCTCCACCGCCGAATCCTATAAGTTCGGTGCAAGAATCATCGTAGATGGCGTTAACCACAATCTGGAGGGCGGATCAAAGATTCCCACCGCTCCCGCCGAAAAGTGGTACTATCTGGCCATTACGTTGGAAATGACCGAAAACGAACTGATCATTAAGTATTATAACTCCGCAGACGGTACCACCTATTCCGAAACCGTAAACTCCTTTACAGGTGCCCAGAAGCCCGCAGATCTTTTGGCAAAGGCAAACCTGATCATCGGTAAGCACGGAACCGGAACCATCGCCTCCTACGACAGAGGAATGGGCTTCGACATCAACGAGTTCCGTATTTACAACAAGGTAATGTCCATGGTTGAGATCAGAAATCTCTCCTACGTAACGCCCGGTCAGGAAACCACCGAGATCGCTCCCGAGCTTCCTCCCCCTGTAGTACCCGAGTATCCCGATCCCCTGCAGCCCAACGGTCTCTACGACGATAAGCTGATCGCTTACTACGACTTCGAGGGCAACTGCGAAGAGGTTTGGGGCTACGACAAGGCTCCCGCAGGAACCACCAAGGATAACCTGACACTCTCCGAGGTGAAGGTTAACAAGGGTATTGCCTACATCCCCAGCACCTCCGGCTCTTACATGGCTATCACCGATAAGATCGGCGACACCGCCGACCTGGTTGGCAAGACCATTTACATTGTATTCACCGCAACCGGCGTTGCAAGCCCCTCCAATGACCTGATCTCCTCTCCCAACACCTTCCGTTACTGGCTGGCAGGCGGAAGCGGCGACGATAACTTCAAGTTTGGCGGAGGCATTACCAGAACACCTACCGTAACCGGCTACAAGCTGACTCACAATTCGCTGGCACCTCTTGCAGCAGAAGGTCTTTGGTACTACACCGCAATTACCTTTGATATGACAAACGATGAGCTGATTATCACTGCGTATAACTCCGCTGACGGCTCTGATTACGTTGCAAGCGTATCCACCTTTGCAGGCGCCTATAAGCCCGAAAATCTGTTGCGTACCTCCTCGCTGATCTTTGGTAAGTCCGGCACAGGAACAGAAGACAGAGGCGTTTCCTTCTACATTGATGAGATCCGTATTTACGATTCTGTGTTCGCAGCCGACGAGGTTGAAAATCTGGTTTACATCACTCCCGGTCAGAAAACCACACTTCCCGAAAAGCCTGTTGATCCCGAACAGCCCGATGATACCAACAATCCCGGCGACACCGAGGAGCCCGATGATACCAACGAGCCTGTTGACACCAACAAGCCCGTGGACACCAATGAGCCCGTGGACACCGAGGAACCCGATGATACCAACGAGCCTGTTGACACCAACAAGCCCGCGGATACCACCGAGCCTGTAACCACAGAGCCTGCGCCCGTGGACACAAGCACGCCCGACACCTCCGATGAAAGCGACACGCTGGAGGATTCCGCAAACAATCTGCTGGCAGGCTGTAACGCATCCGTAAGCGCATCTACCGCTCTGATCGCTCTGCTGGCTGTAGCAGGCTGTGCAGGCGCCTTCCGCAAGAAGGAAGACTGATCCTTAAACAGGATTAAAACTTATAAAACCAATCCCCCGCCGTTTTGGCGGGGGCAGACTGTAGACGAAAAGGGATGTCGTATTGACGAACACCTGCAATTATGGTATAATAGATACCGTAAAGGCAGGTGTTGTTTTATGTACAGAAAAAAGGATAAAAGCAAGCAGACACAGTTGCAAATGTTGTGTATAGAAGATCTGGTACCGCATGATCATATGCTGCGCGAGATAGAGAATGCGATCGATTGGAGTTTCATCTATGACGAGGTGAAGGGATATATAAAGAAGCGGAAAGGGGGAACCCCGGGATCGATCCCGTTGTGCTTTTTTAGATCGTGTTTATCCAATATCTATACGGCATCAGAAGCATGAGACAGACGATCAAGGAGATCGAGGTCAATATTGCATACAGATGGTTCATAGGCTATGATCTGACCGAACCGATCTCTCACTTTTCAACCTTTGGGAAGAACTATAAGCGTCGCTATGAAGGAACGGATATCTTTGAACGTATCTTCCGTCATATTCTTGAAAAAGCTGTAAAATGCGGATTTGTGGATGCAAGCGCGATCTTTATTGACGGAACACATATTCGTGCCAATGCCAATAAGAAGAAGTACGTAAAAGAGGTCGTTGCAGTAGAAGCAAAGCGTTACCAAAAGGAGCTTGATGAGAAAATAAACCGAGACCGCGAAGAACACGGAAAAAAGCCGTTGAAGGACAAGAAAGAGGACGATGAGGACAACAACGGCAACGGTGGAGCTGCGTGTGGCGGAGAAACGAAAGAAATAACCCGAAGTACGAGTAATCCAAACGTCTGCAAAAACTGCCCTTGCAGAGAACAATGTACGAAGTCCAAGGATTGCCAAAAGACGGTTACAAGACACGTATGGGAAGAATACATGGAAAAGGTTGATGACTACCGCCATACGCCTTGGGTAAAGGATCTATACGATATACGCAAGCAGAAGATTGAGCGAGTGTTTGCCGATGCAAAGGTGAAGCACGGCTTGCGTTACACGCAATCGCGTGGTCTTGCAAAGGTAACGATGCAGGTCACGCTTACTTTTGCGTGCATGAATTTAAAAAAATTAGCCAAGTGGAAGAGGCGATCCTCCTCTCCAACCTCGTTTTTCGACTCTTTTTCCCTCTTCTTTCAATATTTCTTCTCCTATACACAAAAAAGCGTCCATCCCTTGGCTTTTACCTTGGTATGAACGCTTTTGGTCTACAGTCTGAATCCTCGGTCATGACGACCGAGGATTTTTTGTTATTATGTCTGTTTTTTGCCAAACTTCGCTTTCAGCCATGCGTTATGCTTCGGAATATCCCCAAGATAGAAAGAGATCACAAAGCCAACCACGGCGAGAACAAAGGATACTACCGTCTTTCCATTCAATCCGGGCATACAGCTCTCATTCAGCACGCGGGGGATAATGGAAATAAACAAGCCAAACACGATGGAAAACGTGGCAGTATAAAACCGTTTGATTAGTCGGCTCATACCAAAGGAGATCACCAATGCGCCCACGCCAACACCGATGGCGGCGGGGATCAGCACGGTCATGTTCAAGTCCGCGACCGACGACACCCAAAGCTCGTAAAGCCCAAAGGAGGAAAGGATCACAGCGCTGTCCACTCCGGGGATCAGCGCCGAGCCTGCCACTGCAACACCCAACAGCACCGATTGGAGGAAGTTGGGTGTCTCCACCCGTGGGAACAAGTCGCTGTTCACCACGAACAGCAAAATGCCCAACAGCGCAGCAACGGCAATATAGATGTAGTATTTCTTGGCAAAACCGTTCTTTTTCACTTCCTTATGGAACAGAGGCAGGGTTCCCACCACAAGTCCAAGAAAGAGATACCGCGTTTGCATCTCAAAGGTCTCCAGGAAAAAGTCGGTAATCTTACTGAACAGCACGATGCCCACGCCCATTCCCAAAAACAGCGGCAATAAAAACAGTACGTTCTTCTTGAAATTCTTAAAGATAGAGCCAATGGCATCCACCACCTTTTGGTAGAGTCCGAAAATGACCAACATCACGCTGCCGCTCAGTCCCGGAGAGATGCCGCCGATCCCAACCACGATCCCTTTAAAAAAATTCTTCATATTCCGTTCCTTTCGATTTTTTATTCCTGCTTCGCCTGCTCCATGGCGCGCTTGGCTTCCTCACGGGCACTGGTCTTGCCCTCGGTCTTGATGTCTCCTGCCTTGGTCAGCGCGATCTTGGTGAGGAAAGGCCCAAAGATCTCATAAACCAACACGGCAAAGAGCGTGATATTCCGCACAATGGCACCGTCGGATCCAAGCTCTGCCGCCTTGATCGCCATACCCAAAGCCACTCCTGCCTGGGGCAAAAGCGTAATGCCCAGGTACTTCACGATATTCGGCTGGCATTTGGTCATTCTGGCGCTGATCCCTGCGCCGAAATACTTTCCAAGCGAACGGGCGGCGATATACACCAGTCCGATCACAACCACTGCCCACTGGCTGAACACCGAAAGCTCCAGCTCTGCGCCGCTGATTACGAAAAACAGGATCAAAATGGGCGCCGTCCAGCGGTCGGCTCTGTCCATCAGCTCCTCCGAAAAATCGCACACGTTGCAGAACACCGTACCCAGCATCATGCAAGCCAACAGAGAGGAAAAGCCAATGTGAATCCCGCCAACCTCAAATTTGAGAGCCGAAATAGCAACCGTCATCATCACAAAGGTCACAGACACCGCCATACGCTTGGAGCGGGAATGGAAGAACCGCTCGCACAGGGTGAACAGCAGCCCCATCACAAAGCCCAAGCCCAGGGAAAGGATCACCTCAAGCAGCGGCTCCAAAACGATGGAAAGCACGTTTACAGAGGAAAGGCTCAAGGATTTTGCGATTCCAAAGGACACGGCGAACACCACCAATCCCACGGAATCGTCCAACGCCACCACGGGAAGAAGAAT
>JAFTRT010000049.1 GCA_017462145.1 Clostridia bacterium | reverse complement strand
GTTCTCAACGGTGAACTCCTTGTCCTGCATATCGCGGTAGTGATTCTCCAGAATGGAGCAGACGGTCTCGAACTGAGCAAAGGCCTCGGGGAACTTCTCAGCCATCTCGGAGATGGGCATGGGAGTCCGGACGCCGGCGACCACGTCTTCGCCCTGGGCGTTGGTCAGGAACTCGCCCATCAGGCCGCGCTTACCGGTAGCGGGGTCACGGGTGAAGGCAACGCCGGTGCCGCAGTCATCGCCCATGTTGCCGAAGGCCATGGACTGCACGTTGACGGCAGTACCCCAGGAGTAGGGGATGTCGTTTTCACGGCGGTAAATGTTAGCACGGGGGTTGTCCCAGGAACGGAACACAGCCTGGACAGCGCCCATCAGCTGCTCCTTGGGATCGGTGGGGAAGTCCTCGCCGATCTTGGCCTTGTACTCAGCCTTGAACTGGTTAGCCAGCTCCTTGAGGTCGTCGGCAGTCAGGTCAACGTCGTAAACAACGCCCTTTGCCTGCTTCATCTCGTCGATGAGCTCCTCAAAGTACTTCTTACCAACTTCCATAACGACGTCAGAGTACATCTGGATAAATCTTCTGTAGCAGTCGTAAGCCCAACGAGCATTGCCGGACTTCTTTGCCATCACCTCTACAACCTCTTCGTTCAAACCGAGGTTCAGGATGGTGTCCATCATACCGGGCATCGATGCACGTGCGCCGGAACGAACGGATACGAGCAGGGGGTTCTCCAGATCGCCGAACTTCTTGCCGGTCACTTCTTCCATCTTTACGATGTAATCCATGATTTCAGCCATAATGTCGGGGTTGATCTGTCTGCCATCCTCGTAATACTGAGTGCAGGCCTCGGTAGAAATGGTGAAGCCCTGAGGAACGGGAAGACCAATCTTGGTCATCTCTGCCAGGTTAGCACCCTTACCGCCGAGAAGCTCACGCATGTCTGCGTTACCTTCGGAAAAAAGATAACAATACTTCTTTGCCATGGGGAAATACCTCCATATAATAAATTTTTTTGACAATATTTGCGTTGGCCGAAGGCCGTAGCCTACAGCCACTCGTTATTATACCATAACATTCCAAAAAAGGCTATACTGTTTTCAAAATTTTGTTTCTCGCTTGATGTAAATTTTTTATGAACAAAAAGAAAAAAGGCCGTGCGCTGTTGATTTTTTTCTGAAAATATAATATAATGTTACCGTTATCATGAGAAGGTAAAGGAATTTCAAAGTGACTATGTCCAATCTATTCGATTTGTTTCGGCAGATATCCCGTGAATCTGCCCCCTCTTCCTTGCCCATGACCCATTTGGTGGTGGGACTTGGGAATCCGGGAAAGCAATATGAACGCACCCGCCACAATGCGGGTTTTCTTGCCGTTGACTACCTTGCAGAGCAGGCAGGCGTTAAAATTCAGAAGGCAAAATACGATTCCTTGGTGGCGGAAGCGGAGCTTGGCGGCAAGCGAGTGTTGCTGATGAAGCCGCAACTAATGATGAATCGTTCCGGTATTGCGGTGGATCAGGCTGCCTCCTTTTATAAGATTCCTCCTGAAAACGTCATCGTTCTTTCAGACGATATTACGTTGGACGTAGGTCGTCTGCGTGTGCGCAGAAAGGGAAGCCACGGAGGACATAACGGTCTGAAGAGTATTGAAAATTGTCTTGGATCTGCCTGCTACCAACGGATCAAGCTGGGGGTAGGACAAAAGCCGCATCCCGATTTTGATTTGGTCAATTGGGTTTTGGCCGAATTCAACGCCAAGGATTTCGCAATCCTGCAGGCAAGCTTGCCCTGTATGCGGGAGGGGCTTTTGCAAATGTTGAGAGGAGATACCGAAGCTGCAATGCAGACCTGCAACGGGTATCAGCCGGGTGAGACCAAATAGGGAGAAATCAATGAAGCTATTAACCGATTGTGTGCGTGCCGACAGCGAATATGCCCACTTGCTTCGGGCCATTCAGAGTGAACGGAATGCACGAAATCCCGCTCCGCTTCTGGTAGCCGGTCTTTGCGAGGGTGCTGCCGATGCTATGATCGTATCTTTGGTGGAGGATTGGAAAGCACAGGCAGGCCGTGCGGTTTTGATCCTTTGCTCCGAGGAGAAGGAATGTGTCCGAATGCAAACGCTGTTGGAGCGTTACGGCTTACGTGTGGGCTTTTTTGTCGGACGGGATTTGACCTTTTATAATATGACTGCCTCCCATGCCTATGAGCATGAGAGGCTTCGTGTGCTTTCCGAGCTGTTGGGCGGACAACTGGATGCCGTTCTTGCTACGCCCGATGCCGCATTGGGCTATACCATTCCCCCCGAGCGGCTGATCTCTTGCATGCAAACGGTGACGTACGGAGAGACCCGTGTGGAGCCGTCTGCTTTTGCCGAGCGGTTGGTTCGTGCAGGATATGTGCGGACGGAGCTGGTGGATGCACCCGGACAGTTTGCACTCCGTGGCGGAATTGTGGACATTTATCCCGCAGTTGCCACGTATTTGGATATCGACGGAAACCGCACCGTGGGAGCTAACCCGTTCCGTATTGAGCTGTTTGGTAATGAGATCGATCGCATGGAAATCTTTGATCCGGAAACCCAACGAATGACCGTGACCTTGGATCGTGTGGATTTTTCTCCGGCCAGAGAGATCTTGCTCAAGGATGGAGATCGAGAAGAGCTTTTACGGGTGATGCGTGCGTGGTTCTCCAAGAGTCGTGACGAGCGTGCCCAAGAGGAGCTGATCTCGGAGATCGCTACTGTGGAAAGCGGAGCAGAGATCAACTTTATCGACAAATACGTTACGCTCATTTACCCCGAGCGTACCTGCCTATTGGATTATTTGGGAGAGAAGAGCACCGTTTTGTTACGGGGGACTTCCGCTACCTATGACCGCATCAAAGCTTCCGAGTGGCATCTGCAACAATTGGTGGAGGAGCTGTTGGAGGGAGGCACCATCGCACCGAAATATACCGATTATGCCAAGCCTGCCTCTCATTTTGATCTGTTTCTGGCAGACTCCGTGGTGGTCCATTTGGATTCGCTTGGACAAGGAATGTCCGGCAAAAAGATGGGCGGTCTGTTTACGTTCCGCACCAAGCACATGGTTTCCTACTGCGAAAATTTAGAGCTTTTGTGTGAGGATCTGGAATCTTATCATCGTGGCGGATACCGTGTGATCTTGACGGCAGAATCCAAAGCGGCGGCCAAGAACTTATATGAATTGCTGACCGCACGAGGCTTGCGTTCCGTGTTGGCCTCCGATGAGATCTCCGAGCTTGCGGCACTGCCCAAGCAGACGGCGCTGATCCAATGGAAGGAGACCATCCGAGGCTATGAAATGACCACGCCCCGGATTGCCGTTCTTTCTACCGCTCCCGAACAAAGAGACGGGCTTTTGACCGCATCGGGCAAACTGAAGCACAAGAAGAAAAAGCGCAAAGGCACCGAAACCATCCTGTCCTATAATGACCTGGTGGTCGGAGATTACGTCGTTCACGAGATCCACGGGATCGGGCAGTATATGGGAATTGAAAATTTGACCATCGACGGTGTTAGTCGAGATTATATCAATATCCGCTATGCCGGCAGTGACCGCTTGTTTTTGCCGGTGGAAAAGCTGGATATGGTATCTCGCTACATCGGCGCCCATTCGGATGACGGTTTGGTCAAGCTGTCACGGTTCGGTGGCGGCGAGTGGGGACGGGCAAAGGCAAGAGCCAAGGCCGCCGTCAAGGATATCGCCAAGGATCTGATCAGGCTGTATGCAGAGCGTTCCCGTCGACCGGGCTTTGCCTTTAGTGCGGATGACGATCTGCAAGCGGATTTCGAGGCCGCCTTTGAATATGAAGAGACAGAAGGACAACTGGCAGCCATCGAGGATATCAAAGAAGACATGATGAAACCGACACCAATGGATCGTCTTTTGTGCGGTGACGTGGGCTTTGGTAAGACCGAGGTGGCCATGCGAGCCGCCTATAAAGCGGTGCTGGACGGAAAACAGGTGGCAATTTTAGTCCCCACTACGCTGTTGGCTTTGCAGCACTATCAAACACTTTCCAGACGGATGAGAGCCTTTTCTGTCAATGTGGATATGATTTCCCGCTTTCGGACCCCCAAGCAGCAGGCCTTGTCCTTGCGGAGATTGAAACGGGGAGACACCGATATCATTGTGGGAACACACCGTCTGATCTCCAAGGATATCGAATTTAAGGATCTTGGTCTCTTGGTGGTGGATGAGGAACAGCGCTTTGGCGTTTCTCAAAAGGAAAAGCTCAAGCAGATGGCAGGAAACATCGACGTGCTGACGCTGACGGCTACCCCCATTCCCAGAACATTGAACATGGCCATGGGAGGAATACGGGATATTTCGGTATTGGACGAAGCACCGGGTGACCGATTGCCCGTACAGACCTATGTTTTGGAATATGATGAGCTGATCGTGCAGGAAGCGGTTCGCCGAGAACTTCGCAGGGGCGGACAGGTGTTTTATCTTCATAACTTTTTGGAGAGCATCGATTCCTGTGCCGCACGGCTGGCAAAAGCCATTCCGGAGGCTCGGATCACCGTTGCCCACGGAAAGATGGAAAAAGAACAGCTGGAGGATATTTGGGGCGAGATGCTGGCAGGCGAGATCGACATTTTGGTCTGCACCACCATCATCGAAACGGGTGTGGATATTCCCAATGCCAATACCCTGATCGTAGAAGGAGCACAACGCCTGGGGCTTTCTCAACTTCATCAGATCCGAGGTCGTGTAGGGCGCTCTGCACGCCGTGCCTATGCTTATTTTACCTATCCCAAGGATAAAACGGTCAATGAGATCGCAACCAAGCGGTTGGAGGCGATTCGAGAGTATGCAGAATTCGGCGCAGGCTTTAAGATTGCCTTGCGAGATATGGAGATCCGCGGTGCAGGTAATTTGCTGGGTGCTGAGCAGCACGGCCATTTGGATGCCGTGGGGTATGAGCTCTACATCAAGCTGCTCAACGAGGCGGTCTTGGAGGAAAAGGGGGAGAAGCCTCAGGAGAAGAAGGATTGTACGGTCACGCTCCGATGCGATGCCTTTATTCCGGAGAGCTACGTTCCGTACGCTACCCAGCGGATGGGACTTTACAAGCGTATCGCTTCCTTGGAGACGGTGGAGGATCGTGAGGATATGATCGACGAGCTCATCGACCGATACGGAGAGGTTCCGAAGCAAACGTTGGATCTTCTGACGGTTGCTCTGGTTCATACGGCGGCGGTGAAATGTGAGATCTTGAACATTGTAGAGGAACAAAGTCTGATCAAGATCATGCCCTCTGTCTTTGATTTTGAGGTCTGGTCGGATCTGTCGGAGGAATATAAAGGACGCTTACGAGTGCAGATGTCCGAAACCCCCGTGATCCTGTTACGCAAGCAATCGGGAGAGGCAGTTCCCGAGATGCTGTACCGTTTGTTCGTTCGGTATGCAGAACTTTTGAAGGAATATATGTAATGAGAAGTGGAAAGGGAATGAATATGAAAGTTTGTAAGACGATGGTTGCCGTATTGTTGAGCCTCTGCTTGTTGCTTGCCTCTTTGGCCGGTTGCGGCGCAAAGGGAAAGACGCTGTTGGAGTTGGAGGGGAGTGAGCTGTCTGTCAATTTGTTTACGCTCTTTCTCTCTCGTATGAAGGGCAATCTTTGCTCCTCCTATTCCTTTGGTGAATCGGCACTAAGCCCCTCCTTTTGGGATATCCAAATGAATGAAAACGGCCAGACTTACAACGATTATTACACCGACAAGGTTCTTTCGGACAGCAAGACCTATTTGGCGGCTCTTTATTTGTTTGAGGAGCAGGGGCTCAAGCTTCCCGATTCCTACGTTCAGGAGATCGATGCCGAGCTTCAGGAAATGCTGGAGCTTCATGCAGGCGGTTCCAAAACGCAATTTAACAGCCTGTTGGGTGAATACGGTGTCAATTATGATCTGCTGCGAGAGGCATATTTGCTGGAAGCCAAGATCGAATACCTGAAGTTGACTCGATACGGTGAAAACGGCTCGTTGGTCAGCAGTGAGCTGGTGGAGCAGTATTACCAAAACAATTACGTCCGTTTTAAGCAGGTGTTTCTCTCTACACAGAGAGGGGTCTATGAGACCGATGCCAACGGTGATGATGTCTACTACAGAGAAGATGGTTCGGTTGCTTATCAGAAAGAGGGAGAGGGGATCTCTGCCAAAAAGGATGCAGACGGCAATTTTGTCAGAGACAAAAAAGGAGATGTGATCTATTGCCATGAGGATGGTAGCGTTGCATACGATACCATCAACGGAAAGCGTCAACCCATCTACGGTGACGACGGCTCGACTCCAATCACGGTTACCCTGACGGGAAGCGAATTGCAGGCGGTGATCGACAAGGCTCTGATCGTGCAAAATGAGGCAGAGAATGCTCCCGCTTCCGCCCGTGAGGTGGTGTTTGACAACCTTTCCAAATATATCCTCGATGGCGGTTATAATGAAGATTCCGGCTCGCAGAGCTATACGGGCGGCTATTATGTGACTCCCAACGAGTCCTATAATCTATCCTCCAAGGTCCTGGATAAGGTTTACACACTGGAGGTCGGCGAAGTTGGTATGGTACAGTCGGATGAAGGAATTTACGTGCTGATGCGCTATGAAATGGATGCCGGCGCCTATGCGAAAGAGGAAAACAAGATCTTCTTTGTCAATCAGAATACCGGCGTTTACTATCTGATCTCACCCTTGGTCAATTCACTGTTTTCTGCCTATCTCGCTCCCTATGCCGAAAAGGTTACGGTAGATGAAGAGGTGCTTGCCACGGTGGATATCAAGCGTGTATCTCCCAATTTCTCCTATTGATTTTGAAAAAAGGCTTGACAAATTCTTGAAAGAGGAGTATAATGCTTTCGAAAACCGCATAGAAATCAGGGGTGCCCATTTTGGCTGAGACGGCGCAGCGCCGAACCCTATAACCTGATACGGATAATGCCGGCGTAGGGAGATTTGTTTTTTGAACGTATGCTTGATGATCAAAAAAACAACCGCACGGGGATTTCCGTGCGGTTTATCTTTTTTAGGGAGGTTTGACATGAAAGATCAAACGCTCAAAAACAAACGCATGACCACCTCGGCCATCATGTTAGCCATGGCAACCGTGCTGGCACTGGTCTGTGCGCTGATTCCGTTTTTGCATCTGCCCTTTGGCGGAAGCTTTACCATTGCCAGTATGCTGCCAATCGTGGTGCTGTCGTATATGTACGGCATCAAATGGGGCTTGCTGACCTCCTGCGCCTATGCCGGTGTGCAGATTGTAATCGATCTGTGCTACGGTCAGGGCGGTGTCATCATGGCGCTGTTCACCCCAAACAGCGAGGATTATATGGGGATGGGAGCAGCCATCAGTATTTTGATCATCGACTATTTGTTGGCCTATGGTGTATTGGGGCTTGGCGGCTTGTTCCGGAGAAAGCTCAAAAACAAAACGGCGGCCTTGTGTCTGGGGTGTGTGGTGGCACTTTCCTTACGCTATCTGTGCCATATCCTTTCGGGATATATCTTCTACGGTGCTTGGGCCGAGTGGTTTTTCTCCCAGGATGGTTTTTACGCCATCGGAGCCCACATTCTGAATGTCTTTACGGGACAGTGGCTGTCCTTGATCTATTCCGTTTTTTATAACGGTCTCTATATGATCCCCGAGATCATCGTCACCGCTGTCGCAGCCGTTTTCGTTTCCCGTATTCCCGCAATTCGGCCGGAAGTATAAGATTGGCATACGTTCACGGAACAGCCCCGATTGATTTCAACAAGGAATCAATCGGGGCTGTTTTTCTTGAACTTTTTTCCAAAAAATAACCTTGCTTTTTGCCACATTTTGGGTAAAAATCGGGGCTTTTTTTGGTTCAAAAAAATTTTTTGAGAAAATGTCGAAAAAGGGTTGACTTTTCGAGAAATGGGTGGTAAAATGCATAAACAATCTAATAAGGAGAGTGCCGCAAGACACGACCGAATGAAGATGGAAAAAAACATTTTGCTCAACCAAAAGTTAGAGGAGCATCAGCTCCAAACCATCCGTTCTCTGGTTCCGGAGGATGATCCTGTTGTATTTGCCGTGGTTGGTGAAATTTCCAACCGTGCCAATTACAGCAAAACCGTGTTGTTAGCCACCCGTTCTTTCCTGTTCACGTATGATTTCAAAACGGAACAGTGCTCGGAGCATTACCTGTTTTCCGATGTAGAGGAGATCTACAACAAGCGAATGTACGGAAACGGTATTATGCGCTTGCGTACCAAGGACGGTGTTTTGCACGACGTGTTCCGTTTCACGTTTTCCGTGGCGGCGTTGTGCGATGCGGTGCTCACTTACGTCACCGATATACGGGACGGCGTTTCCGCTGACGAGGCCTTAGGGGCTATGGAGGCGGTATATGAGAAGCTGCTGTCGGTTTGCCCGAAATGCGGAAGAACGCTTTCGGCTCCGGGAGTGCCTTGTATTCATTGCATGAAGAAGGGCAGACTTCTCAAAAAGCTTGGGGGCTATCTCAAGCCTGAAGCGCCTGTCTTGATTATATCGGTGTTTTTGTCTATTTTGACAACTGCCATCACCATGGTTCCTCCGTATTTGACCAAATCTTTGGTCGATAATATTCTGCCGAACAAGGATCGTCAGATGCTTCTTGTGGTGGTGATTTCCTTGGTATGCTTGCATATCGTGCACTACACCGTGTCCGGTATTCGCGGTTATATCCTCCGTGCATCGGGTGATAAGATCATTGCCCGTATGCGTGTGGACGTGTACGAAAAAGCCCAGCATCTGCCCATGCGATTTTACGATAAGACCTCCACGGGTGCGGTGATCAACCGTATCAGCAGTGATACCGCCACCCTCCAGTCCTTTATGCTGACCATCACACGAGAAGTGGTGGTTCAATTCTTCAAGCTTGTCGGTATTGTGGTGGTGATGCTGTGTATCAACTGGAAGCTGACGTTGTTTTCCTTGGCACCCGTTCCGTTGGTGGTCATTGGTTCCCGTATCTTCCGCAAGAAGATTGCACCGTTCTATCATCGTATTTGGCGTCGCTCCTCGGCTGTTACCTCGGTACTGACCGATACCATTCCCGGTATCCGCGTGATCAAGT